>JBOHHR010000001.1:0-10107 GCA_050725475.1 Gammaproteobacteria bacterium
GATCCAGTGACAATACTGTAGCCAGGATCTGCACTTCATTTCTAAATCCCTTGGGGAACAGGGGTCGCAGAGGGCGATCGATGAGGCGCGATGTTAAGGTTTCTTTCTCGCTCGGCCGGCCTTCACGCTTAAAAAATCCACCGGGAATTTTGCCCGCCGCGTAGGTACGCTCCATGTAGTCTACGGTCAACGGGAAAAAATCGCGCTCGGGCTGTGCTCCTTTGTTGCCTACAACAGTGACTAAAACCACCGTATCCCCCATGCTTGCTACCACGGCGCCCGAGGCTTGCCGAGCGATTTCACCGCTCTCGAGCACCATGGCACACCGCCCGTATTGAAAACGTCTCGTTATTTTGGCCATATCTTTACTAAGCGCGGGCTAGGAACTCCAGGAAGAAAAAGGGGAAAGGCGTGGAGAAAAACTACACGCTTACTTACGCAAACCCAAGCGTGCGATCAGATCGCGATATCGGTCAAGATCTCTGCCCTTCAGATAATCCAGAAGCTTGCGCCGTTGATTAACGAGCTTAAGCAGACCTCGGCGAGAATGAGTATCGGACTTGTGGATCTTGAAGTGATCGCCAAGCCCGTCGATACGCGCGGAGAGCAATGCAACCTGAACTTCGGCGGATCCCGTGTCTTTCGGTGAGCGCCGATACTTAGCGATAACCTCTCCTTTATGTTCGGTGCTAAGCGACATCCTGAAGACTCCAACAGTTACCTGACCTTACGTATTGTACCCGCGGCCTTTCGAGCCCACAAGACAAATCGCCGATGAACCGCACTGACCTCATGGGTTCATCAACCGTCGGGGTGCGATCCTCCCATCCGCTAACACTTGGCCTACCCCTAAGAATTCGTCTCCTCGGTCGTAAAGCCGCACCAATCCTGCGACGGGCGCATGGGGCACCATGACCGCCTGCCCATTGCGCAAGTAAAAAGCCGCGTCGTCGGACAAGCGAATATCCGGCTGGTTTAGCAAGGCGCTGTCAAGCGGGCGAAGCACGACCCGCAATCGTTCCCGATCTTGCTCACCGAGACGCTTGGCTTCTTCCAGCGTTACGGCCCCTTCGATACGGTACGGCCCAACCCCTAAACGGCGCAAACTGAGAACATGAGCCCCGCTACCCAGCTTTTCTCCGACATCTTCCGCGAGCGTGCGAATATACGTCCCTTTGGAACAATTCACTGTCACCTCCAGCAGATCGCGGTCCCAGGACACCAAGTCCAAAGCGTATATTTCCACGGCTCTCGCTTTGCGCTCGATCACTACACCTTGCCTTGCCAGCTTATAAAGCGGTTGTCCCTGATGTTTAATGGCCGAATACATCGGCGGCACTTGCTCGATCACCCCGGTAAAAACCGCCAAAACGCGCACAATCTCTTCCTTGGAGAACGCAGGAACGCTGCGCCGCCTTCGCACCTCACCGACACCATCGCCCGTAGTCGTCGTGATGCCCAATCGAAATACCGCGTGATAGCTCTTTGGGGCGTTCAATAAGAACGTCGAAACCTTGGTCGCTTCACCAAAACACAGCGGCAATAATCCACTGGCCGGTGCATCGAGATTTCCCGTGTGTCCCGCTTTGCGGGCCTGATAGATCCGCTTGACCTGCTGCAAGGCGTCATTGGACGTCACTCCAACGGGTTTGTCGAGCAGCAAAACACCGTTTACTGAGCGCCCGCGAGATTTTGTTCCCTCGCTCAATTAACCGCACCCTCGCCGGACTGCCTCGAGCAACATGTCAACCCGCGTCGCGCGTTCAATCGATTCGTCATAGATAAACTGTAGCTCAGGGATGAATTTGATCCTGAGTTGCTGTCCTAACAAGTGGCGCAAGTTCCCACTCTGCTGGTTTAGCGCGGACTCGATATCCGCTATAACATCTTCATTAGTGAGCCCGGTGAAAAAAACCTTGGCATGGCGCAGGTCCCGAGACAGAGCAACAGCCGTGATAGTCAATATCCCCCACCGCGCTTCTTCGGCACGACGCTGGATGATGGCGGCGAGCTCCCGCTTGATCTGTTCGGCGACGCGTTTGCTGCGCTGAAATGCATGCGGCATCAGATAGTGCGGGCGACTTTCACGCGTTCAAACACTTCGATCTGATCCCCTGGCTTCACGTCGTTATAATTCTTGACCCCGATGCCACATTCCGTTCCAGACTTGACCTCGGGTACGTCATCCTTGTGGCGGCGTAAAGACTCAAGCTCTCCCTCAAAGATAACCACGCTATCACGCAAGACCCTGATGGGGCTATGCCGACGCACAACACCGCTTGCGACAATGCAACCGGCAATGGCGCCGAACTTGGACGAGCGGAACACTTCCCGCACTTCTGCTGCCCCGACGATCTGCTCTTTGACCTCCGGGGCCAACATGCCGCTAATCGCCGCTTTGACATCGTCGATGACATCGTAAATGACACTGTAGTAACGTAAATCGATCCCTTCGTCCTCAATCAACCGGCGTGCCGTACCATCGGCCCGCACATTAAACCCGATGACGATGGCCCCCGATGCCAACGCAAGATTGATATCCGATTCTGTGATCCCGCCGACACCGCTGGCAATAACGTTGATCTGAACATCTTCGGTCGATAACTTGCACAAGGCATCATTTAGCGCTCCCGCCGATCCCTGGACATCGGCTTTTATCAGTATGTTCAACACATCCGTTTGTCCGGCTTCCATCTGCGAGAACAGGTTATCCAAGCGTGCCGCCTGTCGCGTTGCTAGCTTACCCTCACGGGATTTCCCTTGACGATATTCCGCTATTTCTCGAGCTTTTCGCTCATCCTGTACAACCACAAATTCGTCACCGGCGTTGGGTGTGCTGGACAAACCGACTACTTCCACTGGCATAGACGGACCCGCATTTTCTACGTGTTGTCCGTGCTCGTTTATCATCGCTCGGACACGCCCGAACTCTTGTCCGGTCAGCAACATGTCGCCCTTCGTAAGGGTGCCACCTTGGACCAATAGGGTGGCCGCCGGCCCTCTTGCGCGGTCCAATTTTGACTCGATTACAACGCCGAAAGCCGGACCTTGTGTTGGCGCTTTGAGCTCCATTATTTCGGCTTGAAGCACGATGGCATCAAGTAACTTATCGACCCCTTCGCCGGTTTTAGCGGAGACATTGATAAACAGCGTCTCTCCACCCCACTCTTCGGGTACGATTTCGTGCCGGGACAGTTCTTGCTTGATTCGCTCCGGATCGGCGCCTGGCTTGTCGATTTTATTCACTGCGATGATCATCGGCACCCCCGCCGCTTTACTGTGCTGGATCGCTTCGATGGTCTGCGGCATCACCCCATCGTCCGCCGCCACCACCAGCACCACGATATCCGTCACCTTCGCGCCCCGTGCGCGCATCGCAGTGAAGGCGGCGTGGCCGGGGGTGTCCAAGAACGTGACCTGCCCTTTCTCGGTGCCCACATGATAAGCACCGATGTGCTGAGTAATGCCACCTGCCTCGCCGGCGGCAACGCGAGTGCTACGGATGTGATCCAAAAGCGATGTTTTCCCGTGGTCGACATGGCCCATGATTGTTACCACGGGTGCCCGTGGATGCTCTTCTGCTTGAAGAGGACCGATGTCCAACAAACCCGCCTCAATTGCGTTTCCCTTTACCAGTTTCGGCAGATGGCCCATTTCCACAACTACAACCATTGCGGTTTCCTGGTCGACGGGTTGATTTATGGTCACCATGGAACCCAAGTTCATCATCACTTTGATCACTTCCGCCACTTTGACAGACATCCGTTGTGCGAGCTCCGCGACCGTGATGCTCGAAGGAATACCAACTTCTCGAACGACGGGAGCCAAAGGCTTCTCGAACCCATGTTTGCTCGCCAAGGGAACCAGCACCCGCCGCGGGGCCGGCCTCTTGCGACGTCGCCCCGACTTGCCGGTAGCGACATGTAACTCCCGACGTTCCCCGTGTTCCTTATCTTGCGACCAGCGTTCTGCGCGCTCTCCGTCTTGAGCCTTAACAACAGGCTGCTTTTGCTTACCTGGTGGTTTCACTGCTTGCGTCTTTTGCGCCTGGCGGGCTTCTTTTGCCACTCGCTCCGACTCTTCGGCTTTCGCGCGGGCTTGCGCTTCCTTGGCCGCCTCTTCTTGAATTCGACGCTGCGCCTCGAGCGCTTGCTGCTCGCGCTGCCGCGCTTCTTCCTGTTCACGCTCCAGTTCGGCTTGGCGCGTTTTTTCGGCTTGCTCCGTCGCCAGACGGTTAGCCTCTTCTTCCACAACCACGCTGCGTTTGACGTAAGTGCGCTTTTTACGAAACTCAACGCTGACGGTCTTCGCCGTCGCACCCCGCGTGATGCCGCCTCGCAACCTTATCCGACCACGTTCCGCGGGCAGCTTTATTTCGCTCACCTTTTTGCGGCGCAAGGTAATACGCGTCGGCTCCGTTCCTTCCTCCCCTCCGTGGATCTGTCGCAGGTAGGATAGGAGCTGGCTGTTTTCGTTATCCGTGATCAGATCCGAAGGGTCCTTATCGGGCAATCCCGCTTGGCCTAACTGGGCCAGCAAAAGATCCACGGATATTCCCACCACCTCGGCGAACTGCTTAACGGTTACTTCGGCCATCGCTATCCCTCATGCACATCCTGACTTTCAAACCAGGGCGCCCGCGCCGTCATGATCAAGCGGCCCGCTTGCTCGTGGTCCAACTCCGCTAGGTCAACAAGCTCATCAACGGAGTGCGCGGCTAGATCTTCCATGGTTACGATTCCATGGGCCGCGAGTTTATAGGCCAAATCCCGGTTCATACCCTCCATTTGTAAAAGGTCTTCGCCGGGTTTCGCATCACTTAGCTTTTCTTCTTTCGCGATCGCCTGGGTTAGCAGCAGATCCTTGGCTCGGCGCCGCAGCTCGGAAACCAGAGTTTGGTCAAATTCCTCAACCTCGAGGATCTCCTTCTCCGGTACATACGCCACTTCCTCGATGCTTGAAAACCCTTCTTGCACTAATATGTTCGCGACCTCTTCGTCCACATCCAGATAGTTCATGAACATCTCCACCGCCCTTTGAGCTTCGGCTTCGCTCTTCTCATGCGCGTCCGTTTCGGTCATTACGTTCAAGGTCCACCCGGTTAACTCACTCGCCAGACGGACGTTTTGACCACCGCGGCCGATGGCCTGGGAGAGTTGCTCTTCCACTACCGCGATATCCATGCTATGAGCATCCTCATCCACCGTGATCGACACCACCTCCGCCGGCGACATGGCGTTGATCACAAACTGGGCAGGGTTTTCATCCCACAAGATGATGTCTACGCGTTCGCCGGCAAGCTCATTGGATACGGCTTGCACCCTTGATCCACGCATTCCGACACACGCTCCCACGGGATCAATGCGTTGGTCTTTGCTGCGCACGGCAATTTTGGCTCGCGAGCCGGGATCGCGGGCCGCGCCCAGGATCTCGATTATGCCTTCCCCAATTTCAGGCACCTCGAGTTTGAACAAATCGATCAACAGTTCCTTCGCCGTGCGGCTAACAAACAATTGAGGACCCCGCTTTTCGGGACGCACTGCTTTTAGATAACCGCGTAAGCGATCACCCGGACGCACGCTCTCCCGAGGAATCAGCTCCTCGCGCGGGATCATGGCCTCGGCGTTTCCCCCTAAATCAAGCAGCACATGGCCCCGTTCCACACGTTTCACCACGCCGGCAACGAGTTCCCCTTGACGGCTTTGGTAGGCCGCAACGATTTGCGCCCGCTCCGCTTCCCTGACTTTCTGCACCATAACTTGCTTCGCAGCCTGGGCCGCAATGCGGCCGAAATCAGCAGCTTCCATCGGCTCTTCGATATATGCACCGGGCCCTATATCGGGGCGCAGCGCTTTGGCTTCGGATAAG
Source organism: Gammaproteobacteria bacterium (assembly GCA_050725475.1). Classification (GTDB taxonomy): domain Bacteria; phylum Pseudomonadota; class Gammaproteobacteria; order JBOHHR01; family JBOHHR01; genus JBOHHR01. The sequence goes on from JBOHHR010000001.1 coordinate 5,869, forward strand.
CGCATCTGACGTTCGGGAAACTCTAAACCTTCTCCTTCTTGCAGCGGGACATCGTCAACGACCTCCCACCGACGAACGGCTTTGTAGGCACCTGTCGCCCGATCGATGGCTACCTGAACATCGATTTCTTCTCGGTACGGCTTTTTTGTCGCGCTCGCAAGCGCCGCCTCCAGCGCTTCGAAAATGAGCTCTTTGCTCACCCCTTTTTCGTTGGAAACCAAATCGACTACCGTTAATATCTCCTTATTCGTCATATGCCTTCCACCACAATTCCACCACAATCAAAGGTAGCTCGGGACCAAGCGCGCAACGTCCACGAGATCCAAAGGCACCCGGAACAACTTCCCCTCGACCAACACGGCGACGTCGTCGCCTTCTAGTCCGGCCAGCGTGCCCACCAGCTTGCGCCGGCCATTTACTGTCCGCAGCAACCGCATTTTCACATGACGCCCTGCAAACTTTTCGTAATGCTCACGGATGAATAAACGCCTATCCAAACCGGGTGAAGAGACCTCGAGCGTGTACCGATTCCCGATCGCTCCGCTGACATTCAATAGCCCACTTACCTGCTCACTGATGCGAGCACAATCCTCTACCGTAATCCCACTTTCTTTGTCGGCATAAATCCGCAGCATGCTCCCTGAACGCAGTGATACCCGTTCGATACCGACAAGCTCGTACCCCAAACCGGTGACAACGGGCTGCAGGAGTCCCCAGAGGTCATCGACATCTGTGCGGTCACTGCCACCACGCTGCCGTCGCTGCGAATTTTCCACCACAAGTTTCTGAACAAACCAAAATTTCAGTCTTCCTAAATAAAAAGCCCCGAATCGGGGCCATCACTGGTAGCGGGGGCAGGATTTGAACCTGCGACCTTCGGGTTATGAGCCCGACGAGCTGCCAGACTGCTCCACCCCGCACTTAATTAACGCGAAAGTGCAATGTTATCGGGTGTAAGCTCTTTTTTCAAGACGTTCGCCGCAGGCAAACTCAACCCGTCGATCACGGATCAACTGAAATCAGGGGGTTAGCTGTGAACGGCGACATAGGATTACGGCCCCCCTACCAGAACGAGTATACTTTGGGACTAGCTCATAGAATGGGAAACTTGCCCATGAACGAGATCCGAGCGCCAGCCGTCGCGGGCAGCTTTTATCCTAGCGATCCCCATGCACTGCGGGAGGACGTTGCCCACCTTCTCCAAGAGATGCGGCCGCGAGTGAGGGATCCAAAGGGACTTATCGTGCCCCATGCCGGGTATCTGTATTCCGGAAAGATAGCCGCAGCGGCTTACGCCTGTATACGCCGTCCTGCCGAGATGAGCCTGCGGGTTATTCTCTTGGGACCATCGCACCGGGTGTATCTTCGGGGGATCGCTTTATCGAGCGCCCGCTGGTACACAACGCCATTGGGTGAGGTGCCCGTGGACGACCAAGCGCTACGGCTTTTGCGCGAGCTTCCCCAAGTCCAGCTTATGGACGAGGCACATCGGTGGGAGCACAGCCTTGAAGTGCAACTGCCATTTTTGCAAGTGCAATTAGGAAGCCGCTTTTCCTTGGTGCCTCTAGTGGTTGGGTGTGCTGAGCCTCGGGAGGTCGCGGAGGTAATCGAGTCCCTGTGGAACGATGCCAACACACTGGTCATCGTGAGCTCTGACCTAAGCCACTACCACGATTACGAAACGGCATGCGCCATCGATGCAGCAACCTCGGAGGCGATCGAAGAGCTTCGCTTTGAAGACATCGCCCCAGAGCAAGCGTGCGGATGCATGCCGCTGAATGGTCTATTGTATTTTGCACGGGAACAGGGGTTCAGTGTAACCAGCCTAGACCTTAAGAATTCCGGTGACACGGCGGGTCCCCGCGACCGCGTGGTGGGTTACGGGGCATACGCAGTTCACTAACGCGATGCAGCTCTCGGATAACGAAAAGCGCCAGCTAGTGCTTGTTGCGCGGGAAGCGATTCTGCATGGTTTGAATTGCCACCAAAGAAGGCAAGTGAACGCAGCGGACTATGCCCTCGCCTTCCAGACTAAAGCCGCTTCATTTGTCACTTTGACCATCAAGGGAAACTTGCGCGGGTGTGTTGGCAGCACAGAAAACCACCGTTCGCTGATTGAGGACGTTGCCCACAATGCGTATTCGGCCGCATTCGAGGACAGTCGGTTCCATCCCTTATCGCCGGACGAGTACCCCGCGCTTGAGGTACAAGCTTCTATTCTCTCAGCCAAAGAAGCGATCCTCTTTTCTTCCGAGGACGATCTCTTGCGCCAACTCCGGCCTTCAATCGATGGTCTGCTAATCGAAAAAAGCGAGCGCCACGCAACCTTCCTCCCTTCGGTGTGGGCTTCGTTTCCCGATCCGCGGCAGTTTCTGGATCAGCTCAAACGCAAAGCCCGGATCGATGATGCAGATCCGGGGGTTTTAAGAGCCTGGCGTTACACGACCGTGTCGTTTTCGGATTAGTTCCTGTGTGAGGGCTTCTAGACTAGGCGCTCCCTATGGTCGAACAAACGGAAGCCCAAAAGCGGTTGCTCCATGTTCTTGGTTAAGGCCAACACTTTGAATCGTTCTCCCATTTCTCCTGGCAGCAGCAGGGACTTCGCCTGCTGCGCGTCGCGGAGGTACCGCGCTGGGGTCCTGTTCTGACAGTGCTCCAATACCTGATCGATTCCGCAAGACAACAAGAAGTGCGCCTGGGGGGCGTAACCCGCCAGGCGAAACCCGGCCGTGCATGCGGCGTCGGAGGCTGCAGTGAAATCCACGAACGACGAAATATCCTGCAGGCCGAGCAGAATCAGCGGATCGTTATGCGCCCGATGGCGATAGTGGCAGATCAGGGTGCCCTGGCGCCGCTGCGGATGGTAGTATTCGGCCCGAGGATATCCGTAATCGACGCAAAATAGAGCGCCTCTGGCTAAGGATGCGTAGCACGAGATAAACCAAGCATCCAAGCCAAGGTTGATCTCCGAAACGTATCCGTCCTCAAGCGGTGTGGGTAAGGCTCGCAGTAAACGCTCGATCCGAGCTTCAGCCGAGCTTGGAAACAGCTCATCTGTGCTCCACCCGAAACCATTTCCTCTCCACACCACCCGCCGTTCTCGAATAGCTCCGTGTTCCACAGAGAAACAGTGAACGGGCAACGCATCCAATACCTCATTGGCGATGACAGCGCCGCTTATTGCTGCACCCGACAGGCGGTCTAGCCATACAAAGCGGGAGAAGAGATCGGGGATCAACGCCCGTAGAACTTTCACCTGCCGCTCCCGCAGCGCCGCGCTGAGATCAAAGAGGTAATACCGAGTCGGTAGTCGACCCAGTTCGCGTAGGCTGTTCATCAGCTCCGCAGCCAGCAAACCGCTGCCGGCTCCAATTTCTAAGAGGTGTTCGCCATCACTAGCCTCCAGCACTTGCGCGATCTGGCGCGCCATGCACCGAGCAAACAGGGGTGTCAACTCGGGCGCGGTGACGAAATCACCCTCCCAGCCGAATTTTACTCTTCCCGATGTGTAGTAACCCAATCGCGGCTCGTATAAGCAGAGCGCCATGAATCGGGCCATGCTCAGGCTGCCGCCTTCCTGCCTTGCGGCCAAACGCAACGCAGCGGTCAGCGCCCCGGTGGCTTCCTGCTCTTCTTGCCCTGGCGCAGGCAGACCTGGCGCGCTGATTATGGGTGGGAGCATGGGCGAGATAGCGCGCTTTGGCGGTAATTATCGAGCCCGCATTGCAGCCCCAAAATCGGGCAATTCGCCGTCCAGAAACCAACGCTTGGCTGCTTCGTCAAACCACCACACCTGACGATCATTAAACCGATGTACGATACCGCTATCGACATCATAAAAACCGAGGGTAACCACGACCAAGGCTTCTTTTTGGTCGTCGGATAGTCCCTGGGATAGAACTTCATAAAAGGTGACCCGAACCCCTTCCGGATTATCCCTCGCCCTGGGCGCCGGGCCATCCTTTTCGCGATGACGTATGTATTGCCCCGCGGCGTCAAAACGTCCCCATCGGATCAGTTTGAGATAGGTGTTTAAGCTTGTATCCAGATTCTCCTGACGCTGGGCGGCTTGCATGGACGCACAGCCATCCAAAAAGCATAGGAATCCGAGTAAGAATGAGAGGCAAACACAATGCGCAAAATGAGAATAGAACACGCTCCCCCCCATTGATGACTTATTGCCGAGATCACGGTTTGAACGCGGCCGGCCACATACCTCCTCGGCGCCCAGGGTAATTT
>JBOHHR010000002.1:0-3624 GCA_050725475.1 Gammaproteobacteria bacterium
CCTTCGCTCGCAACGATTTTTTCACAAGCGAGCAGCACATCGCATGAAGCATGAGCTAGCGAGAGCGGTTTATACGCTATTGGCGCATCTGCTGCTTCCCCTCCTGCTGATCCGCCTCGCATGGCAAGGGATGCGGCAACCCGCCTATTGGCGCCGTTGGTCCGAGCGTTTTGGTTTTCCCACCGTGAATGGCTCCATGCAGGGTGCGATCTGGTTTCACGCCGTATCGGTGGGGGAGGCGAGTTCTGCAGTGCCACTGGTTGCGCGCATGCGGGAGGCGCACCCCGAGGTGCCGGTGTTGATCTCGACCATGACCCCGACCGGCGCTGAATGCGTACGCCGTCAGCTAGACGGTGTCGCTGTCCACCGCTATGTGCCTTACGATCTCCCCTGGTCGGTGGGCACGTTCCTTAAGCGTGTGCGACCGCGGGTTTTGGTCTTGATGGAAGCAGAGCTTTGGCCTAATGTGTTGCGAGGCTGCGCCCGTCGTGGGGTGCCCGTCATTTTGGTCAATGCCCGTATCTCCGAAAAGTCCTTCAACCGTTATCGGCGCTTATCCTGGCTGACTCAGCCCATGTTGCACAATGTCACTTCCGTGGTGGCGCAATCAAAGCAAGACGCGGATCGGCTGATTGCCTTAGGTATGGAAGCCGCGAGAGTGAATGTCAGCGGCAATATCAAGTTTGATCTGGAGGTGCCGGCGGATTTGAAGGCTCGCGCGCAAGCGACCCGCGCCTCGCTCGGTGTGCACAGACCGGTATGGATCGCTGCGAGCACCCATGCCGGTGAAGAAGCCGCCGTGTTGGAGGCACATCGCCTTGTGCTCGGTCACAGAGCGGATTGCTTGCTGCTGCTCGCACCACGCCATCCGCAGCGTTTTGCCGAAGTGGGAGCGTTGCTCAAAGAGCGAGGCTTTCGTTACGTCCAACGAAGTGCCGGAAAGACGGCCGCGCCTCAAGACCAAGTCTTCCTGCTCGATTACTTAGGAGAGTTGCTGGAATTCTACGCCGCCGCCGATCTCGCTTTCGTCGGCGGCAGCCTTGCGAACGTAGGCGGACACAATATGCTGGAAGCGGCTGCGGTGGGGATCCCGGTGCTGAGCGGGCCTCATGTCTCAAACTTCGCCGAAATCAGCCGCTTGCTCCGCGAGGCCGGTGCGGCGCAGGTGGTGCAGAATAGCAGCGAGTTGGCGCGCAGCGTGATGGCGCTATTGTCCAATCCATCGCTGCGCCAGGAATGGGGCCGGCGAGGGCAACGCGTGGTTGAGGAGAATAGGGGCGCAGCCGACTGTGTCACGGGATTGATCACGTCGCAGATCTCTGCACCCCCTCCCTCGCCCTCTCTCTGCCAGGGGGAGGGAAGGGGTGGGGGTTGAGCGCACGGCGTGTTACATTGGCTAAGTTCCGAATGAAGCAGTACCCTAGAAATATCATGATGGCCTTCGATAGGTACAGGTTGTTGCATCGGATCTTGGCGTGCGCGTGCGTTACGCTCCTCCTTTTGCTGGGGCCGTGGAAGCCAGTTATGGCCAAGGCTGATCCCGCCAAACGCATGTACCGCCTCGACTATGTGTTCACAATCGATCCGGGGAAGGACGAGCGGAGCGCCTTGGTACGGATCAAGGTGGGCAAGAACGCGAAACTGCTGCGCTCGGTGCAGCTTCGCTTCGATGCAAAAAAGTTTCGCGACTTTAAGGCGGACGGCGACTTGGAGATGGGCGACGGGCGGCTCCTCTGGAAACCCCCGCAAGGAGGGGGAGAACTCGCCTACCGGGTAACGATAAACCACCAGCGAGGCGCCGATGCCTACGATGCGCTGTTCACGCCGCAGTGGGCTTTGTTTCGGGGGGATGATCTGGTGCCGCCGGCAACTGTGCGCGCGCTCAAAAATGCCGAATCCAGGGCTTACTTGACGTTCCAACTGCCGGAACGATGGACGGCCGAAGTCCCTTACAAACGCTTAACGAGCGGGCGCTATCGAGTCGTGCAGGAGGGACGAAAGTTCGATCGCCCGGTGGGGTGGATGGTGGTGGGCAAACTCGGGGTGCGCTTGGAGACGATTTCCGGCAGGAAAATTAGCGTTGCCGGGCCGACCGGCAACGGGGTCTCCCGCCAAGACACGCTGGCCTTCCTGAACTGGAATCTACCCCATCTCATCGAAATACTCCCGCGCTTTACCAAGAGGCTGTTGATTGTCAGCGCAGGTGACCCTATGTGGCGGGGCGGATTATCCGGGCCGCGCTCTCTGTACATCCATGCGAATCAGCCCTTGATCAGCGAAAACGGCACCAGTACCTTGCTGCATGAACTAGTGCATGTCGCTATGCGAATTCGCGCTGTGCCGCCGGATGATTGGATCGTCGAAGGTTTGGCGGAGTTCTATGCGCTGAAGATCATGCGGCGCTCGGGCACTATCACGAAAAATCGTTACGCGATCGCGCACGAGGCCCTTTCCGACTGGGGTAAGGACGTAGCATGCCTAAGGCAACCCCAGGCCCGCGGCGCGGTAACAGCCAAAGCGGTGGGTGTATTTCGCGCTTTGGATAGAGAGATCCGAAAACACACCAAAGGGCGGCACGATTTGGACGACGTCGCCCGCGAGCTGGCGAGCGATCGCGGGAAGCCTGTAAGCTTAGAAAAGCTGCGGGATGTAGCAGAGCGAATCGCGGGAAGCCCGCTGCAAACACTGGCGCTGGATACCTTCAAAAGCAAGTCTGTTCGACGAGCAGTCGGATCGTAAGCGCTAGCTCGCTGGCGGATGAAGGGGCAAAGCCGAAGACCTCGGCTTCGCCAGAAAAAAAATAAGACTTGAGGCAGAATTGCAACGCCAGGATCTCGGCAGGGAAATCCCATCGAGAACCGGAACAGATTTACTCGATCGCTTAAATGAATCTGTTCCCGCCTTTGGATTTGGAATCTACACAATAGGCGGGTAGGATAGCTTGATGACTTTGGCCATGATTTCAGTAATCGCCTTTGTTATCGGCTCCATGACCTATGTCTGCCGATTCCGCGGTGCCACGCGATACGCAAGCGTTACTGAATATCTGCGAAAAAGCTGGCCCATATTCGCCCCGCTGAACTGTCTCTTGTATATCTTTACTCAATCACGGGCACGAAAATCGATAATAGCTACGAATGACTTTAAGGAGTTGGCGGAGATTCAGCAGCATTGGCAAACAATAAGAGAAGAAGGCGTCCGTTTGTACCAGCAGCAGGGGTTTGAATCCACCAAGAACCCCGAGTCGCCCGCCTATTACGATGTGGGCTTTCGTACGTTTTACAAGTACGGTTGGAGCAAGTTTTATCTCAAGTGGTATGGGTATACGCATGATTCCGCCAAAGAATCGTGCCCCAATACGGTACGGATCCTGAAGAGAATATCGTCCGTAAATGGTGCCATGTTTTCCATCCTGCCTCCCGGTTCCCAATTGACCAGGCACGCAGATCCTATAGCGTGCTCTCTTTAAGGTATCACTTGGGGTTGGTCACACCGAGCTCGGATGACTGTTTCATCAATGTCGATGGCGTGCCTTATTCATGGAGAGACGGCGAGGCTTTCTTGTTCGATGAAACGTACCTGCATTACGCAAGAAACGATTCTGATCAGTACCGATTGATCCTG
>JBOHHR010000003.1:0-3285 GCA_050725475.1 Gammaproteobacteria bacterium
AGCGGAGATTTGTCCAGTATTCCCGGGATCTCGGGCCCCGCAAGGTCAGAGCGAAAGTCTTGGTTTGGCTTTTAAGAAGCAGGTGGCGATAAGACCCCGGCAGGCGGGGGAGCCAAGGTCACATCGCTGATACTTATGATCTGGCAAGATTAAGAAAAAAGGTGCTAATGCAACGAATTATCGTAATGTGACTGAGCGGAACCGTTTCACCCTGGCAAACTGCCGCGGATCAACTGCTCCGGTTGTTTGGGTAGGGTAAACCTAAACCTTGCAACGAAAGAAAAGAAGAGAAGAGATATGAGAAGCCTCGCGATCCCGAGTAAGATAAGAGCCCGTGGATTTGAAAAGAAATTTCGCCGTTTGGTGCAGTTAGCGGATGTCGAGCTAAACGGCAAGCGGCCGTGGGACATTCGCGTCCACGATCCTCGCTTCTATGCGCGGGTATTTGCCGATGGTGCCTTGGGCTTGGGTGAGTCCTATATGGATGAGTGGTGGGATTGCGCGCAAGTCGATGAATTCGTTCACCGTGTTCTTTGGGCGCAATTGCATACGACGATCAAGCCTTGGAAGGAGGCGCTGGATCGGATAAGAGCAAAGCTCCGCAATCTACAAGACCAAGGCCGAGCCTATGAAGTGGGGCGGCGCCATTACGACATCGGCAACGACCTCTATCAGCGTATGTTGGATAAGCGCATGCTCTACAGTTGTGGATATTGGAAAAACGCCACGACGCTTGATGAAGCGCAGGAAGCCAAGCTGGATCTGGTCTGCCGCAAACTTAGGCTCTCGCCCGGGATGAGGGTCCTGGACATCGGCTGCGGGTGGGGGGGGGCCGCGCGATTTGTCGCTGAGCGTTATCACGTTGATGTCGTAGGGATCACCGTTTCCGTGCAGCAGGCAGACCATGCCCGGGAACTGTGTCAGGGGTTGCCGGTCGAGATCCACCTGCAGGATTACCGGGCTATCCAAGGCCGCTTTGACCGCGCATACTCGCTGGGCATGTTCGAGCATGTGGGCCACAAGAACTACGGAACGTATATGCAAGTGGTGTCGGAGCACTTGAATGAAGAAGGGATTTTTGTGCTGCAAACCATTGGTGCCAACGAAACAGACACTACGGGCAATCTTTGGGCGCAGCGTTACATCTTCCCCAATTCCATGTTGCCCTCCGCCCCGCAGATCGCGGCGGCCATCGAAGGCCGGTTTGTGTTGGAGGACTGGCAGAACTTTGGCCCCGACTACGACACCACGCTAATGCATTGGTTTAACAACTTTAATCAAAGCTGGGAGACTTTGAAGAGTAACTACGATGACCGTTTCTATCGTATGTGGAAATACTACTTGTTGAGCTTTGCGGGGGCGTTTCGGGCAAGACATAATCAGCTCTGGCAGATCGTGCTTTCGCCCAGGGGAGGGCGAGCCCGCTACGATGCGCCTCGTTGAGTTCGGAGTGCTCGAGCGTAGGATTGGCTCGGCGCGGAAGTTGGATACCCTGCCTTCTTCTTCTTCTTTTTGGCGGCGACTGGCCGCCATCGGTTACGACGCTGTCCTGCTGAGCGCCGTGCTTTTCATGCTCACCTTAGTGTTAGTGGCGGTGCGTGAGGGGCGCACCATCCCGCCCGGTAGCCCCTGGTACACTCTTGTGCTCCTTAGCATGTGCTTTTTCTATTTCACCTGGTCGTGGGTGCGTGGCGGCCAGACCCTGGGAATGCGGGTTTGGCGCCTCGTTTTGGTGCGATCGGGTTGGTGGTCGGGTCTCGTGGCGTCAGGCGAGCCTGCGATTTTTCGCCGCACTTCTTTCTTGGGCGAGTCTGGGGCTGGGTTTTCTGTGGTGTGTGGTCGACCGCAAGGGTTTGTGCTGGCACGACAGGGCGTCCAAGACATCGTTGGTGACGCTGGAGGGGCGCGGGACTTAGTATCCTGGGTTCAAACGTGTGTTAGCCGGCGCAATTCATTCATCATTGTAGCAAGGGATAGTGCGGTAACCTTGTTCGCAAGCGGAAACCGTTCCTGGCCCGAATAAACGACAAAGCGGTGCGTGGCACGGATGTCCTCACACCCTTGATGAAAGCCTTTCCCGACACGCGGTGTGGTCGAGCGCTTGATTTCCACCGCGATTCGCCGACGCGTGCCCTGTTCGATGACCAGATCGACCTCTGCGCCAGCGGAGGTGCGGTAGAACCATAGCGCGGCATCGTCGGGAAGCACCGTTAGGAGATTCTCGACGACGAACCCTTCCCAACTCGCACCGGCGCTTGGGTGTCCGAGTACATCATCCAACGCGGAGAGGCCCAGCAGGCAATGCATGATGCCGCTGTCGCGGATATAGACCTTCGGGGTCTTCACAAGGCGTTTGCCGATATTGCTGAACCATGGGCGCAGCGTGCGCACGAGCAGCAGGTCTTCGAGCAATTCGATGTAGCGTTTGACGGTATGGATCGACAGATCCAGGCTGGCCCCCAACTGCGTCATGTTCAATTGGCCGCCCTGTTGATGGGCCAGCATCGTCCATAGGCGGCGCAAGGTGACGGCCGGAATGCGCGGGCCAAGTTGCGGAACTTCACGTTCCAGATAGTTGCGGATGAAGGTCTGGCGCCACCGCAAGCTGGCCGCCGCGGTCTCGGCGAGAAAGCTGTCCGGAAACCCGCCCCGCAGCCACAGCGTGTCCGTCGTGCTGCCTGGGTGCGCCCACACCTCCTCGACGGTGAAGGGTGCCAGCTCCTTGTACGCGATGCGCCCCGTCAGGGATTCGGAGGACTGACGCAACAGATCGAGTGAGGCCGAGCCGAGCACGAGGTATTGGCCGGTCTTTTCACCAGCGCGGCGTCTGCGGTCGATGGTGCCACGGAGGATGGTGAAAATCTCGGGCAGACGCTGGATTTCGTCCAGGATGATCAGGCGGCCCTCTTGCGCCCGGAAATAAGCAGTGGGGTCCGACAGCCTGGCCTGATGCCCCGGATCTTCGAGGTCGAGATAGAGCGGTTCGGGCGACCGGTTGGAGGCCAACTGCAAAGCCAGCGTGGTCTTTCCGATCTGGCGCGGGCCAAGGATCCCGACGGCAGGGAATTGCCGGAGAAGACGCGCGATCTCGGCCTGCGCGCGGCGCTCTATCATCCTTGCAATTATGCCAGTCTACGACATAATTACAAGGTTTGCCGCAAGCAGTTCTCGCTACTCGTCAACGAGCGTGCCGGATTCAGCCCGGACATGGCCGTGCGCATTGGTATGGCGACGAACACGACGATATGCTAGGAGTCACCTTACGACGGGTGGGGAGCGACATGG
>JBOHHR010000004.1:0-1837 GCA_050725475.1 Gammaproteobacteria bacterium
ATAAGATCCGCCAAGTCGAGGGAGTGAATTCTGTCAGTTATGCCAACTGGTTCGGGGGGATCTATATCGACGAGAAGAATTTTTTTCCGCAGTTTGCCATCGAGCCGGGCAGCTATTTGGATCTCTATCCGGAGTATGTACTCCCGGAGCAGCAGAAACACGATTTCTTGCGCGACCGCAAGGGCGCGATCGCCGGGCGCAAAGTCGCCACGCAATACGGCTGGAAGGTCGGCGATGTGATCCCCTTGCGCGGCACCATCTACCCCGGCAACTGGAGTTATGTGCTGCGCGGGATTTATCGTGGTGGAGACGCTAAGACCGATGAAACGCAATTTTTTTTTCATTGGGAGTATCTGAACGAGACGGCTAAAAAGCAGTCCTCGCTCCGATCCGATCGGGTGGGGATCTACGTGGTCGGGATTAAAGAACCCGATCTTGCCGCGGCGATCTCCGAGAACATAGACCAGGGCTTCAAGAATTCCCTGGCCGAGACCCTGACCGAAACCGAAAAAGCGTTCCAGCTCGGGTTCGTGGCCATGACCGAGGCCATCGTTACCGTGATCCACGCGGTTTCGCTGGTGGTGATTGCCATCATCCTGGCCGTGGCCGCCAACACCATGGCAATGAGCGCACGAGAGCGCCGGCGCGAATACGCCACGCTCCGGGCGTTGGGTTTTGGGCCTTACTTCCCGGCACTCGCCATCGTCTATGAATCCTTAATGCTGACTGCGGTCGCCGGGCTGATCGGTATCGCATTGACCTTTCCCATGGCCGATTTCTTCGCGGGCAAAGCCGGCACATTGTTCCCTGTGTTTCAGGTTTCACCGCAGACGGTTTGGTTGGCGTTCGCTACCAGCCTTGCTGTGGGTTTAGCGGCCGCGGCGGCTCCGGCCTGGGGGTGCTACCGCATGCGCATCACGGATGGGCTGAACAGCGTGGGATGACATGAGCCACATCCCCTTGAGCTACGCGTTGAGAAGCGTGCTCGCGCGCAAGCTCACGACGGTGCTGACGGCCAGCGGCATGGCGCTGGTGGTGTTTGTGTTCGCGGCCGTACTCATGTTGGCGCAAGGGTTAAAGGATACTTTGGTGCAAACGGGCAGCCCGGACAATGTGATGGTGATCCGCCGAGGCGCCGAGACCGAAGTGCAAAGCGAGGTCCAGCGCGATCAGGCGGCGGTGATCGCGAGCCTGCCGCAGGTCGCTCACGGCACGAGCGGTCGGCGGCTGGTGTCTAAAGAAATCGTAGTGCTCATGGTGCTGCCGAAGCGGGGCGGCCTGAAACCCTCGAACGTTATCATACGGGGTTTGTCCGTAGAGGGCTTGGCCCTGCGTCCCCAGGTGCGTTTGAGCCACGGCCGCCTGTTCCGGCCCGGCGCGGCGGAGGTGATCGCCGGACAGAAAGTGGCTCAAGGCTTTCTCGGTGCGGGAACTGGGGAAGTGTTGCGCTTAGGATTGCGCGACTGGACTGTGGTTGGCACCTTCGACGCAGGCAATACCGGCTTCAGCTCGGAGATCTGGGGCGATGCGGAGCAGTTGATGCAGGCGTTCCGGCGTCAATCGTTTTCGTCCCTCATCTTTAGGCTCGCGGAGCCTTCCGCCTTGCCCGCGATCAAAGCGCGTATCAAAGACGATCCGCGGCTCACGGTGGAGGCCAAGCCGGAGACCCAGTTTTATCTGGAACAGTCCGAAGTGATGGCGAACTTTCTCAACATTCTGGGGCTCACCCTGAGCGTGATTTTCTCGATTGGCGCTGTCATCGGCGCCATGATTACCATGTATGCGGCGGTCGCGAGCACGAGCCGGTGTCCCTCGCCTACCTGCCAGCGACCTCGTA
>JBOHHR010000005.1:0-5452 GCA_050725475.1 Gammaproteobacteria bacterium
GCACAGATGGCGGTCGGAGAACAAAATTACCGTGACGGGGAGGGAACGGGGAGGAAGATCGTAAGGCGATTCTACTATCGGCTAGCGCCGCTTACCTCGGCTAGTTCCGCCGCGTCCCCGTGAATGCTAACTCACGCCAAGCCATGCTCGCCGATAGCTGCGTTAGCCGCATCCGTCAGCTCGTCAACCAAACGAAACGCCTTCTCAGAGCCCGCACTTCGCCTGGCGTGTGCGAAGCAGCGTTCAAGACGTCTCCGCAACTCGTTCGGGATGGCCTTGGTACTGGTCAACTCGGCCATTTCGCCGAGCTTGAGCGCATCGCGTCTGGCGTGGGTGCGAGAAACGACGCAGGCGTGATGAAACAGTGCGCGGCCCAAGACAACGTAGGGGAAATTTGGATTACGGCTTGGGCCTACACGCGCTTCCTTGCCACCTAAAGGGATCCCGAACAATCGGACGTGTGCGATGCGCTTGGCGGAAAACCACGCGGATGTGCCGCCGATGACCGAACCTAAAACAGCTCCCGCCATCAAGGAGGCCCCGCCAAGCGCGACGTCGGCGCCGGTACCCAGCAAGGCGCCGCTAACGGCGCCGGTGGCCAGTAACTGGGTGGTGCTAAGCCCCCAAAACGACCAGGTGTGTTCCGAAAAGAGATCCTGATCGACGAGCTTATAAGCCGGTTCCTCGCGTTGCAGGGAATGGTAGTCATAGATCGCCTGTACCGCATCGCGACATTGCTGTTCCCGCATTCGCAGCTTATCTCGATATTGGTTCATTAACTGTGTTTCGTAGGCTTTGGCGTCACCCTCCGAGGCTAAACGCTTACTCACTTTGAGCGCCAGCATATCGACCAACATCTCCGCGATCGCACGCGCGCTCTGCACACGGCGATTGGCTCGGTCGGCTTCCAGGCTTGCCACTGCTTTACCCAGGGGCTCCCGCCATTCCTCCTTGAGCTGCCCGAACGCGCGCAGGAGCTCCAGGCGCTTGTCGAATTCCGCAGTCAGGGCGTTGAACACCCGCACGATTTTGAAATACTGGCCGAGTGCCGCTTTCCAGTCTTCAATATGGTCGCCACTACCGATGAGGTTGATCAAGGCCATGCTGGGCTGGCCCGTCCAGCGCAAGATCTCCATTTCCGCCTCGTATTCTCCGCCATAGGGCGTGGAGCCATCGATCACATACAGGATCCCGGCGCCTTCCAGCAATGGCGTCAGGAGCTCGCACTCGTCGCTGAACTGGCCGGAATAGCGATGCGCGGTGACGAACTGGCGAACGACCTCCAGACGCTTCGAAGCATCGCCCTCGCTTTGCTTCATCCATGCAAGCACTCGGCGCGCGCGTTGAAATCCCGGGGTATCGATTAGGATATAAAGCGTCTCTCCATCCACCCGCATGGGAAACCTGCGGCAGGTGACGGTGGTGCCTGGCGTAGGGGCCACTTGCACTGAGTCGTCGCACGCCAAGGTGGATACGATGCTGGATTTCCCTTTGTTGGGATGACCGACGACGGCGAATACGGGCGGGGACATCAGGCGCGGTATAAAGCTTGTACTTCTACCCAGGGATCACCCAGCGTTGCGAGCTTATTTTGCCAAACATCGAGATCCTGGGGCGTAGCCGATACGTTGTCCGCCAGGCCAATAGGAACCACTTTTAGGATCCGACGGGGTCCGATGGCTAACCTCAGATCTTCCACAAAATCCAGAAACTCGAGCAGGGGTGGCTCCCACGATTTAACCAAAAGAACAATGGGTTGGTTGTTGGGGGTTTTGCTAAGGCGGGCAATCGTTTTTTGATCCTCGTGCAGAGAGGCGCTTCCCCCGGCATTGAGCAGCGCTTTGGTCTCTACCGCAAACTGTTGCCATAAGAGATCCTGGATGACATTCTGCTCCATCGCTAATCCTGCCCAATTCACCACGTAACCCGGGCCGCCCACCAGTCCTTGCGGGCTCACGCGGGGGCGAGGGACGTGTACCTGCCGGGCTCTTACCTCGGGCTCTGTGGCCTGGGTCTCGACCATCGCTTGATTCATACGGTTCAACAGCTGTACCGCACCCGGGACATGCAACAAGGCGAAGTCAATGGCGGCGCGCAGGCGCCACCAGGCCAGCGCCAGGGCCACCAGCCGTGGGAGCAGGCCGTAGGTGAAAAGACAAGCGAGGAGAAACGACCACCAGCCCCCTAAGAACTGAGCCTGCATCCTGAGATCTTCCGGAGTATGGATCCCAACTGCTTGCTTGAAGCGGAAATATTTCGACCCTTCCACTAATTCTCTTGATGGAACAGCTTCGTGGAACCAGCTCGCCCACGGTAGCGCCAAGCTGCTAACGACACGGTGAAAAAAGGCCCCCTCAACATCCAACGTTGTACTCCAACCGAACGCCAAGTCTGAGAAGATAATGAGGTGGACGCAGCCGATCAGCGCTCCGAGGTTAAAGGCCACAGCAAACTGTTGTGACCACAGCAAGCCCATCCACTTATGCACACGGCCGAATAAGGTGCCATGGGCTTTGCCCCAGCCCAGCCAGCCGGACAAAGCCTCGCGATGGCGCTGGGCGAGCAATCGTGCCAATAGCGACTGCAAGTGGCCCGGATTCAACAAACCGATCACCCCCTGAAAGGTGCGGGCGCCGGGCACCCGACGTAACAGGCCGCCAGGCAGAATCGCGAAGGCAAACAGCAGCACCAGCATGATCTGCCCAACGACGAAGATCGCCAGGATGTTTACCACGTTCACCGGATCGGTGCCGTCATAGTCGAACAGGACCATGGCCGCACCCCATCCGGTGAGCATGCCGAGCACCAGCAGCACCAGACCGCTCAACCGCCTGGCGAGATCGGCCCGGTGCCCGTTCGACTCGGCTGTATCCGCGCAGACGGCGTGGAGCCAATGCCGGAGTTGCCCCTTGAAGTCGCGGCTCTTGCCGCGGAAGCGCTTCGCTATCTCGCGATCGCGTCGATGGCGCTCGGATTCGCTGAGTGAGCCATCCTCGTTTAGCTGTTGTTGAAGGTTGATAAGGTCTGCCAGCATAGAGCGCCCGTAGAAGCCTCTTAGACGGGCGCTAGCCTAGCATGCTTAGGAGGTTCTTAAAAATCGAGAGCGCTCGGGGCCGTTTGATAAATCGCTCCCCTGCAAACTATAGAAATCGCAGAGTTGTAGACTCGTTTGGCCCTTCGAAGACGGCCATTGGGTAATGCCGCCGCTGGCACCAGATACTGATATCGGCACGGGTCTCACCATGCTCAAGACGTTCGGCCAAGACTCTAAGCGCCAATACCTCTGCCTTGGCCAAGGCTTCGTGGGCTGTGGCGCCGTATGCAAGGACACCGGGCAACTGCGGCACCTCCGCAAACCAGCGGTCGTCTTCCTCCCGCCCACACTCAATACTGAACTTCATACACCATACCCCTGGACTAAAGTGTTACTTATGTGTCTGGACCGCTACACGGCCGAGAAACAGGCTTCAGTGGACGCGCCCATTGCGAGCAATTCTACGTTTTCTGGTTAGTCCACGGAGATCGTCAACAAGGCGCTGTCGCGCCGAGCAATAATCCTCATGAGAGTTAGGGAGCGGGCGGTGTGAGTACGTCATCGGTCGCGACCCAGGACTCGACGCACTCGGCGATAACCCGGACTTGTCCCTCTTCCGCATGACCAAGTCCGATCGGCCCGAATTCGGGGTTAGTCGGCCTCAGCGTGATCTTGGCGTGGCGCGAGCAAGTTTGCCTAGCTATCAATCTGTGGCTGCGTCACTCCGGTCGGTGATACGCCGCCCAAACTTCTCGAGCCACGCTTCCAAACTCATCAAGCGGCTGTCCTTTATGTGGGCGGATACCGCCCTGGCTGATCCTCGCACAGCTTCCCCATACGTGGCCAATACAGCATCAGGATTGACGTGTACGACGTGCGTAAACAACGGCGCATTCTGCCGACGGCGATCACAAGCGGCTTTGAGGCGCGCCGCATCGAACTCATTGGTGATCAGCGTGTATTCAAAATCCTGTCCCGCCGATTCAAGCCGCGCATAGGCCTCGAAATCGGTGTGAAACTGCTCCTCTCGATCAGCGCGAATACTCCATTTGGCGTTGACGAGAGTGCGTTGATTCCCGCGAAGGAGTGCAAGATCTACCCGCCTCGGCTTTTCGTTCGGCGGAGGTGCACGGAAACCTGGCAGATCGTGTAGCAGAAACCGGCTTCGAATCTCGGTTTTATCAGAAAATCGAAGCCGCCCGATGACTGCCGCGATTACGTCTTCGAAACCTTCTCCCACAAAGTTGCGCCGCTTGTTTTCCTGTGTCATGTATACATAGATCCGTCGTGTCAGTTTGCGAAACTCCTCCTCCGGAGGTCCTCTTTGATGAGGGCTACTAGCTCTGGATCTTCACCCGGCTCAGGGAAGCCGCGTCCTGCATACGGTGCGCGCTGCTGTTCATATACCGCCATGCGAATTGCGAGCGCCCTACTTGCTAGATCCTTCACCGCCTCGCGGAAAAGCCAATCGATTCTTTCGCCTAGATCGGCTGGAGAAATGTTGAGCGCATTCGACACCCACGCGTGGAAGGGGAATACCAGGCACGACCCGGCTGGGCTTTGTCAGATTCGTAGCAATGGGCGAGAGCGGTCGTGCGATCGATCCAAAGCAGCAAACGATAGACGTGCTGCCAGGCGTTAGTCGACGTAATCGTTTGGGTGGCATCGAAATATCGCGCAAGCAACCGTGCGCGGTTTTCTGCTCCGAAGGCCCGTGCTACGACCTCTTGGGCCGGGTGCGAAGCGTTACTTTGCTGCTCATCGGCTGGCGACATGCTGGAACGCCGCTAAAAGGCGAGGCTTCTGTTTATCCCGTGAAGCCGATCCGCGAGGGCTTCTCTGCATTGAGCTGAGGATTCAATAAGAATTGCCTTTAGCCCAAGATCAAGTGCTACTTCGCCAGTCGTTCCGCTGCCTGCAAAGGGATCGAGGACGGTATCTCCACGACGCGTGGTGGGAAGCAGCATCTGGCCTACGAGCGCGCGGGGCCACATAGCGACATGCCGGTATGGAGAAGGTTCTGAATTGACACGCCAGAGACCGTCTGGCTCGTCGTTGCTGTCGACCACGATCTCACCTTGCGTTTCCCAAACAGATCCAGCGTTAGCGCGATCGCCTCCGCGATAGCCCGCCCGCGAGGGCACGTCAATGGCTGTTCGATCGAAATAGTAGTTCGGTTGTTTGGAGAAGAGGAAGAGGAACTCGTAGTTGCGTGATGGTCGGTCGCGTGTAGGCTCTGGCATCGCGTTCCCCTCCGCCCTCAAAGTTTTCAAGTTCACAAGTGACTTTGCCCAAATTACGGTACGCCGACAAATCCACTGCGGTCCCCCGTGAGCTCCTATGAAAGCCCGAAACTCCGGATCCGTCATTGCTAGATGAAAGCGAAACGGCACTCCCATTTCGCATTTGTGACCAGTG
>JBOHHR010000006.1:0-6256 GCA_050725475.1 Gammaproteobacteria bacterium
GGTTTCCTAGCGCAAGATGGATCTCCGCCGTGTCGCTTTCAAGGTCCAGCAAGCGGGTGAAGATCTCAATGGCCTTGTCTTGTTGCTCGTTGAGCAGGTAACTCAAGCCCTTGAAGTACTCCGGCGCCATTAGAGGGCGCCCCGCAGAGCCCTTGTTATTGTACAGGCGCCGCGCCGCCAGCCACCCGCTGGCTGCGGCGACCGGCAGAAGAAACCACACCATATTCAAGGTCAGCTCGGGCAACATCATCAGCAAAAAGCCGTCACCGCGGTCTCGCGCCCTCGAACGCAGCAATATGGGGAAAGCAGGCTGCTGTTGCCGGAGCGGATCAGGGTTCCCGGCAATTCCCTACGGGTTCCGAAAGATCCACCCTGATCTCTGATCGCAATCTCTTGGAAAATGCTGACAAATCAGCTGCTAATCCGGCGGGCCTTGGGCGTTGACCCGTTCGCGAAGCTCCTTGCCGGGTTTAAAATGCGGAACATGCTTCGCTGCTAGCGATACGGCATACCCGGACTTTGGATTTCTCCCCACCCGCGGTGGTCGGTAGTGCAGGGAAAAACTGCCGAATCCGCGGATCTCGATGCGCTCACCCCTAGATAAGGTCCGAGTCATACGCTCGAGGATCGTTTTCACGGCCAACTCGACATCGCGGTATCCCAACTCGGACTTTTTGTGTGCTAAGGATTCAATAAGCTCGGATTTGGTCATAGTCACCTTAGTTTCTCGCTTTGAGTCTCTGGGCTGCGGCGCGACAACGGGAAGCTCAACCCTCTTGATTGTTCAACTGGTGCTTCAAGATCTCTCCCAACTTAGTTCCAGTCGCACCTTCGCTATCAGCGCTATATTCCTTGATCGCTTTTTCCTCGTCCTCTGCCTCTTTTGCTTTCACCGAAAGCGTGAGGATACGCTTTTTGCGGTCGACCCCGATCAGCATGGCTTCCACTTCATCCCCGACCTTCACCAGCTTACGTGCATCGTCGGCGGAAGCCCGCGACAATTCGGAGACACGGATATACCCCTCCACACGATCCGTCAGGGACACTACGACGCTCTTGGCATCCACTTTTTGCGCTTTACCCTTCACGGAACTGCCCTTGGGGTGCTCGGCTAGGTATTGCGACAAAGGGTCTTGTTCCAACTGTTTGACACCCAACGCGATCCGTTCCCGCTCCGCGTCCACCGATAAAACCACCGCCTCGATGACCTCTCCCTTCTTGAAGTTTCGCACCGCCTCCTCGCCGGAGACAGACCAGGACAGATCCGACAAGTGCACCAAGCCATCGATACCGCCTTCCAATCCGATGAAGATACCAAAATCAGTGATCGACTTTATCGTCCCCTGAACTTGATCTCCTTTGCTGTGATTGGCGGCAAACGCCTCCCAGGGATTCGGACGGCATTGCTTCATACCGAGCGACACACGCCGGCGCTCCTCATCGATATCAAGCACCATCACTTCCACTTCCTGACCGAGATGAACCAACTTCCCCGGATGTGCGTTCTTGTTGACCCAATCCATTTCCGAAACGTGGACTAAGCCTTCCACCCCCTCTTCTATTTCGACAAAACATCCATAATCCGCAATATTGGTCACCTTGCCGAATACCCGGGCCCCGGCTGGACAGCGGCGCGCCAAGTCACCCCAGGGATCTTCGCCAAGCTGTTTTAAGCCCAACGACACCCGCATCCGTTCCCGGTCAAACTTGAGCACTTTGACATCGATGTCCGCACCGAGCGTCAAAACCTCGCTCGGGTGCCTGACCCTTTTCCACGCCACATCGGTGATGTGTAACAGGCCATCTATGCCCCCAAGATCGATAAAGGCTCCGTAGTCTGTGAGATTTTTGACGGTACCTTTTAACACCGCGCCTTCTTTCAAATTATCCAGCAGGGCTTCTCGCTCGGCGCTGTTTTCGCTTTCGACCACGGCGCGTCGAGAGACCACGGCATTGTTGCGCTTTTTGTCTACCTTGATTACTTTGAACTCCAGCGGTTTCCCTTGGAGATAGCTGGTATCGCGCACGGGACGCACGTCAACCAGGGAACCGGGAAGGAAGGCACGGATCGCCTTGACATCGACCGTAAATCCACCCTTTACTTTGTCGGTTATCACGCCGGTGACCGTTGAGCCTTCTTTGTGCGCCTCTTCCAACTCGCTCCAGGCTTTGGCACGCTTGGCCTTCTCCCGAGACAGTCGCGTGGCCCCGAATCCATCTTCGACGGCGTCGAGCGCGACATCCACCTCGTCCCCAATAGTTACCTCCAAGGCCCCTTTATCGTCCTGAAACTGTTCTTTTGGGATCATCGCTTCTGACTTGAAGCCCGCGCTCACTACCACCACGTCGGGCCGGATATCCAAGACCTTGCCGGTAACGATCGTGCCCGGACGCATCTTCGCCGCTATTTGTGTCTGTTCGAATAACTCCGCAAAACTTTCCGCCATATCACCTACCTGCACTACGGCCATAATCTACGCGTGCCGTAGTCTTAATATTAATCTATAGACATCGGGTTACCCCTTATGCCAAGCCCCGTTCAGCGATCAACCGCATCGCTTGCCGCACGACCGCCTCAATCCCCATTTCCGTGGTATCTATGATAACGGCGTTAGGCGCCGCTCTCAGGGGCGCGACAACACGCTCGCAGTCGCGTCTATCGCGCTCCGCAATATCCAGGGATAAGTGTTGAAGGCTAACATCAATGCCTTTTTCTTTCAACTGCTTATATCTCCTTCCGGCGCGCTCTTCGGGGCTCGCCGTCAGATACAGCTTGAGCGCGGCGCCCGGAAACACGACCGTACCCATGTCTCGCCCATCGGCGATCAGCCCCGGCGGCTTGCGGAACACACGTTGTTTAGCCAGCAATGCCTGCCTCACTGCCGGATATTCCGCGATGCGCGAAGCGATGCTGCCACACTCCTCTGCTCGTATCGCCTCCGTCACATCCTCGCCCCCGACCAGCACCCGGATCTCGTCAAGAACAAGAAAACGGATATCGAGACCATCCGCGAGCCGGGCAAGCTGTTCAGGGTTTTCCAAACACGCTCCTTTGTTTAAGGCCAGGTACGTCAAGCTACGGTAAACCGCTCCGCTATCCAGCAGGTGCCAGTGCAAATGGCCAGCAAGGCGCTGACATAAAGCGCCCTTGCCGGTACCGCTTGGACCATCCACCGCAATCACGGGCGAAGTGTCTCTCTCAGGGGCGGGCGAGGACATCCAAACCGACACTGCGCGCGTGTTCCAGAAACTGCGGGTAGGAGGTGGCGATGTTCGCGCAGTCCCGTATTTGGACGGGCTCGCTGGAGCGCAACGCGGCCATTGCGAAGGTCATCGCGATCCGGTGATCGCCTTGGCTGTCAACGATGCCGCCCCGTAGCGTTCCGCCCTCGATGATCATGCCGTCCGCCGTGCTTTGGGCATGGATACCAAGCGCCCGCAGCCCCTTCGCCATGGCCTCGATGCGATCGCTTTCTTTGACCCGCAACTCCGCCGCCCCGGTTACCAGCGTTTGCCCTTCGGCACACGCGGCGGCAAGGAATAAAGCGGGAAACTCGTCGATCGCACGTGGCACCCAAGAGGGATCGATTTCAATTCCATGTAGGCGGGCCCCGCGCACACGGATATCCGCTGTCGGCTCAGCGCCGGCGTCGCGCTGATTGAGCAAGACGATATCCGCCCCCATCATCCGTAAAATTTCAATCGCCCCCGTTCGGGTGGGATTGACCCCCACCGATCGCAGCAGTAAATTCGATCCCGGCGCGATAGCGGCCCCCACGATAAAAAACGCGGCAGAAGAGAGATCCGCCGGCACCTCAACGCTGGTCGCGAACAGTCTCCCCTGTCCTTCAATAGAAACCAC
This sequence comes from Gammaproteobacteria bacterium, assembly GCA_050725475.1. Taxonomy (GTDB): domain Bacteria; phylum Pseudomonadota; class Gammaproteobacteria; order JBOHHR01; family JBOHHR01; genus JBOHHR01. Next base: position 3,863 of record JBOHHR010000006.1, read on the forward strand.
GCCCGCTGAGCGGGGGGCCGAATATCCAAATTGCTCCAGCATGCGCTCCGTGTGGTCCCTGGAAAGGGCCGGCTCAATGACCCGCGTTTCGCCACCGGCATACAAGCCGGCTAATAGCAGGCAGGATTTGACCTGCGCGCTCGCGACCGGCATCTGATAACGGATCCCAACCAGTTCTTGTCCGCCGGCGATGCGCAACGGAGGGGTACATCCTTCCCCGGCACCCCGAACCTCTGCGCCCATGCGTCTAAGCGGATCCACGATGCGCCCCATGGGACGCTGCGAGAGAGAGGGATCGCCCTTCAGCTCCGAATCAAACCGCTGGCCGGAGAGCAAGCCGGCCATCAGGCGCATAGCGGTACCGGAGTTTCCTAAATCCAGAGCGCGATACGGTGAACTAAGCCCATGTAACCCGACGCCCTGCACGTTGAGTTGCCCGGGTTCGGGACGCTCCACTTCCACGCCCATGGCTTGGAACGCGGCCAGGGTGGCTAGAGTATCCTCCCCTTCGAGGAAGCCTCGGATCTGGCTCCTCCCCTCGGCGATGGCGCTCAGCATCAGCGCACGATGAGAGATGGATTTATCTCCCGGCACCTGCAGGCTCCCGCAAAGCTTGCGACAGGGATCAGCCAAGAGCGTGAGTGAGCCGCCGCTCACCGGTGCGCCCCCGGAATAGAGGCACCACCACCCAGATGACGCTGTCGCCGATGGGCCTCGAATTCGTCCCGCACTTTCTTTGCGCCGCCGAAAACCGCGGTTACACCGTCACTGTCCCCGGATCTGAGCGCTTCACGAAGCGCAGCGACGTTTTCTCCGAAGCGCTCGGTGATGGCCAGGATGGCGTCCCGATTTGCCAGCACAATGTCATGCCACATGCGCGGATCGCTGGAAGCGATACGCGTGAAATCGGCAAAGCCCCCTGCGGCTAAGCGAAAAATGTCATCGGATCGGGTTTGAGCGGCCAAGGTCTGCACCAGCACATAGGCGAGCACATGGGGCAGGTGGCTGCTCGCGGCAAGGATAAGGTCGTGATCGTCAACACTCATGCGCTCCACAATCGCGCCGGCCGACTCCCACATCGCCGCGACTCGCTGCACCGCCGAAAGCTCGGTGTCCGGCAAGGGCGTCAACACCACACGGTGTCGATCAAAGAGCTGGGCAAAAGAAGCTTCCACCCCACTGCGCTCGGTACCCGCCACCGGGTGAGCCGGCACAAAGCGAGGCCAGTGCCGACTTAAGGTTGCTCGCGCGTCCTGGACCACGCAGTGCTTAACGCTCCCGACATCGGTGATCACGATCTCATTCGCCAGCGCAGGACTGATCTCGGCAAAGATCGAACGCATGGCGCCAAGCGGCACGGCCACGACCACCATATCCGCGCCCGCCACGGTCTCTGCGGCGTCTTTGGCATAGGCATCGATCACCCCCAGCTCGACGGCTTTCTTCAGCTCTGGAAGATCTCTCGAAAAGCCGGTGATACGCGAAACGGCTCCGGCCCGGCGCAGAGCGCGTGCCAGCGAGCCTCCGATCAGCCCAACGCCGATCAGCCCCAGATGTTCAATGCGCACCGAACGCGCCATCCCTTCTCGATTCATGCGTCACCATGACCGCGCAACACCTCCCTCAAGGCCTGCAAAAAGCGCGTATTCTCCTGCGGTAACCCGACGGTGACCCGCAAATGGTGTGGCAATTCGTAATTCGCCACCGGACGCACGATCACCCCCTGCTCAAGCAAAGCTTCGAAGACGGGCATGGCAGAACACCCCATGTCCACGCATACAAAGTTAGCTACCGACGGAATGTAGCTCAGGCCAAGTGAATGAAACGCCGCTGTCAGTTGCCGCAGCCCTTGCTTGTTTATCTCTCTGCTCTTCTCCACGTGGACGCGATCGGCGCAAGCCACCTGCGCCGCCGCGAGGCTTAAGCTATTGCAATTAAACGGCTGGCGCACGCGGTTCATCAACTCCGCGACCACCGGATGAGACACCGCGTAGCCGATGCGCAAACCAGCTAAACCATGGATCTTAGAGAACGTACGGGTCACAACCAGTTGCGGAAATACGGTGAGAAGGTTAATCCCATCCGGGTACTCCGGCTCCTCTACATACTCAAAATAGGCCTCATCCACCACTACGATCACCTGCTCCGGCAGGGCCGCCAGAAACGCTTCCAAGCGAGCGTGGCTTAGCCAAGTTCCCGTAGGGTTATTCGGGTTCGCGATAAACACGAGGCGGGTGCGGGCGGTTAGCGCCCGTTGCATCGCCTCCAAGTCATGGCCCCAATTTTGGGCTGGGGTAACCACAGCGCGGGCGCCCAGGGCTTGAGTGACTAAGGGATACACGGCGAACGCATGCTGCGAAAACACCACCTCGTCCATGTGGGTAACGAAAGTGC
>JBOHHR010000007.1:0-2511 GCA_050725475.1 Gammaproteobacteria bacterium
CGTGGAAGCTTGCCAGCGCACGCCATCGATTTCCCTCACGCGTGAGCACGGCCGGCAGCAGCAGACTCAGCAGGAACAGAATATGGTCATATCCGATCCAGATGTGCCAGATCCCTTCCCAGCCGTAAGTCAAGAATTGCTTTATCCGGCTAGATCCAAGAAATTCGATGCGCTGCGTATCCTGCTCCGGGCTGAAGATCGCGGTGTAGGTTTGGCCGCCCTGGCTTAGGTTTAACAGGCCCTTGTGTTGGGGGTCTAGATCGAAGAACAACCGATAGGTGATGCTCAAGGGTTGTGGCGCTTTAGGGCAAAGCGCGTCGAACCGAAGCACGGCGTAAGTCCCATCGGTGTGATGATCCACCAGATGTTCCCGAACCTCGGGGGCGCAGGTACCGCCCTCGCCCTTGATCGTCAGGTGCGACAACGCGTAGGCTGCGATCTCGTGATGGCGCAGGCGAAGCTCGCCCCAGGTGATCGCCCCGTCGCCGTCCGCGTCCAAGCCCAGGGCATAATCGAGATCGCGCAGCGCGATGTCCCACTGTCCACGGACGGTCGAGTCCTTGAGCCCGAGCTTCAAATAACTGTCGCTCGGCTTGTGGGCGAAAGCGGGGGTAGAAAGCAACGCCAACAGCAGCGCGGGCAAAAAACTCATCTCCGAACGCTCTTGAGCCGGGCCGCGAGCGCGGAGAGCCGGACATCTTCCAAAGACGTTTGCTCAAGCATCGCTAGCACCGGTTTGGCCGCGGAGGATTCGCCTGCGGCAAATGCGGCTTCGAGCACGATGCGGGCATCACCGGGTTCGCGCTGTGTTTCCCAGTTGGCAAGGGCAAGCTTGAGCGCGGCTTGCGGATCGGCCAAGAGGTGCAGAGCAAAGCGTGCCTCATCGCCCTGGTGGATACGGTCTCCACGGGCACAGCTCGCTGCGAAGCGTGCGCGTAGGCTGTCAACGTGGTTGGCAAGCTGATCGGATCGGAGACGTTGTTCGGCGAGAGCCAGGCGCAGCAACAGACCGTCGATTCGGTTTTCGTTTTGTAGAAGTGCTGTTACCTCCTCGGCGCGGCCTTGATCGAGGAGGAAGTCCGCATAAGAGCCACGCAGATAGGCATCTGCTTGACCGAGTGCTAAGGCCTCCTTAAAGCGCTGTTCGGCGTCGGCGTGGCGGCCCATCCTGACCGCAATTTCCGCCAGTGTGGTTAAGGCCCAGCGCCGCAGTTCAGGCCCGGCGAGAGGGTTATCCTGGAGGACCTGGCTTAGAAATTCGTAACCCTGCCGGGATTGGCCGCTCAAGCTCAGCGCGCTGCCGATGCAGGTGGCCGCGGTGACTTCCGGCGCGAGGGGCAGCAGCGCCCAACAGCTCCTGAGCGCCCCGCGGTAGTCGCCCTGAACCTGCAACACCACGGCCTGCGTTAGCCAAGCCTGCGGGTTGCGGGGCTGTACGACCAGGACTTGTGCCAAGTCGGCGAGGGCGCCCGTGAAATCATGGCGGTTCTGGCGCACGATCGCGCGCAACACCAGGACCTCGGGCGGGGGTTGGGGGAGATCCCACCAAGCGCGCAGTGCCGCTTGGGCATAGCCGTAGTAGCGGGGATCCCAGTTGGCGCGCCCGAGCTCGATCGAGCTCCGCGCAAGAGTTAAAGCCAGATCCAGATTGCCTGGCTCACGGGTCTGCTCGGCACGCAATCGCCTGATCTCTCGGACCCGAGGATCGGCCATGCGATAAGGCAGCCGTTCCAAGATCTCGGTGTCAACGGCGGGCACATAGGGAGTGGCCGAGGTAACGGGTGCGAAAGCCGACCCGGCAACGAAGGCCAAGACGAGCAGCGACTTCATCGCTCGCAAGGCGGAGGGAGGGGGTCCCTCCCTCCGGTCTCAGGTCTAGCAAGGGTTCGCGCCGGTTTCCCCGCAATCGATGTGGCGCCGATTGCGGCCATCGAATGGGGTCGGCAGGAACGGGAACCTGATGTAGATCCCGTTGGCCGTAACGTTGGTGCCGGGCGCGCCGATGTTGAAGTTCACCCCATCGCCGAGGTTGGGAACCGGACCGAGCAGCGCACCGGCGGCGACCCGCAGCACGATGTCGGTGACATCATCATTGGGCCGGCGGCCGTTGGGAAATCCTGCCGCATCGCCCGCCAGGCCACCGAGGCGCTTTTGGCTCTCTGGAGACGTGGGCAGGACCGTCGTATCCAGTCGCAGGAGCTCAGAACAGCGGTTGAGCTTGCTACACACTGTTGGATCCTGGCCTTGATATTTGAGCAGGGCCATCACCAGATCCGTACGGCCTGATTCTTGGAACATTGTAAGGAACGCGCGATTGATGACGGCGACCAACCTTGGATTAAGATAGAAGCCCAGGAACTGCTGTTCATTTTTGGGGTCCCTTGCATTCCAGAGATCTTTCATGCCAGTGCCGATGATCAATTCGTTGACCAAAGGGTTTCCCATGCGCGCGACTTGAACGAAATCACCCTTTCCGTTCACCGTGCCGTTGGTTTTGTGGATCTCCGTCTT
>JBOHHR010000008.1:0-12524 GCA_050725475.1 Gammaproteobacteria bacterium
CCGCCATGCGGTAGATATGAGAGTTGAATGCGGTCACACCGAAATCCTCGACATGACCCCATTCAAGGCATAGAGCAAAATATTGGGCGAGCAGAAACTCCTGCCAATGGCGGTGGGAAAAGCGGACCTTTTCGGGTCCGGTAGCAAGGAACACCGTTCGTTGCAGCAGCGCATTGCAGGTCTCCGGGTCTCCGACCAAACGAAATCCCATGATGACGTCCCGCACATCCGACTCGGCTCCGTGTTGCGAAAAGAAAGATTCCCACTGCTTACTGACAGCGCGAGCTTCCGTCTGCAGCACTTCGGTGCTGATTTCGCCGCGCGATTTGTGAAAGAAGAGCCACGCGATCAGTGTCAGAGCGCAGAGCAGGTGATCGATTTCAACGACTCGTGTTGCTTTCGCGCGTACCCCAACCAAATTGCTACGCCGAATGATGGTGCGTATCGTTTGGCCCAGGACCGAGCAACGGGTCAAAGATTCGCTGCCGAATGCGGCATCGCGTTCCGGTTCATAGTTGGACAGGCTAAGCGGTGTAAGTATGAGATTGACCAGTTCCCGATCATCGATATCGGGAAGCCAGGCCTTGCATGCCGGGAAAAATCGTTCAGCCTGAGCCTCTGAGAGCCGCAGCACCTCAAAGATATCCTTGGGATCATCCGCTAAGCGTTGCAATCCCGGGAAGCCGGCGCGTATCGCCACGACAAAGGAAAGACGCGAATTGCTGCGATAGCGGTTTGCCGCCTGGCGCAGCATCGTACTTACGGTGGACAAACCAATCGTCGGGTGATTGACCAGAAAATCGTCCACACCGTCGAGAAACACGGTAACGGGAGTTCGTTGCAATCTACTCTCCAGCCAATCCATGTTGTTCTCGGGCAGTGAGTAGAGGCTGTGCGCCCAGTTGACCCACCAACGCCAAAGGATGCTCCACAGGTCGAGGTCTTCGGTGAGTTCCGTCAAGGTGACTTGTTGCAGGGGGATAAATAAAGGCAAGGGACGATTGTTCAGCCCCGAGGAGAGATACTCCCGTCCCAAGCGCCAAGCGATCATGCGCACTACGAGCGATTTGCCCACACCGGCTGCCCCGGTGATGACCATTTGCCGCGGTCGTTCTCCGCCCGTGTCTATTCTGGCCAGCACCGCATCGCGGATCTCGGTCTGGGTCCCCGAAAAAGCGGCCTCCAGGCTCGGCGGCGGATTATTTTGTGCCGACTCCCATTGACCGATCAGGGACTTTACCGACGTTACCTTATTGACCTCGGCGATACGGCCCAAGCTTATGTCGGTCACCGTGAGCCCGATGTCTGATCCATAGCGGCTCACAAATTGCGCTACGATAGCGACGACGGGATCGCCGGCTTGCCTCGGGACCTTGACCGATTTGTGCGTGCCACGGAAGCAGAGATCACATTGGTTGGGGTCTGTCACGATGGGCACGGACAGATCGGATTTCGCGTAGATGTCGTGCACCATGGGGTATGGAAGATCCCGCGCGTTCGACGCTTTCTGCTGCTCTAGAAACCCAGCTTCCAGTTCCAACAACCATGGATTCCGCCACCGCAAGGTGATGAGAATGTCGTTCCATCCCCAATCCTTTTGCCCTTGGGTTACGAACCGAGCAAGCTTTAGAAAAGGCGACATCAGCGGGAAAACCGAATGGTACGTAATCTTGGCGAAGGCGGTGATAAAGGGTGAACCCCCGCTATGCGGCACGGCGATGTTGATTACGTGGCGGGTTCGTAACCACAGCGAGGACGAGGAATCAAAGCCTCCGTTATCGAGCTGAGCCTTAATCTCCTGATACGCCTGCTTTAGCATCTGCTTGACCACGAGACCCCCGGTGCTGTGGGTTACAAACAAAAGATGTCGATGATCGCCAAACTCGGTTTGTAACCAGATCCGCAAATCCTCTGCGGCCAAAGGGATGCTGGAACGTTCCCAGATCTGAGAGGGATAAGCGAAAGACACCGTATCCACGTCGATACCGCAACTGTCCAGGATCCATTCCGGGACCTTGCCCCAGGTTCGGCCGCAATCGCCAAATATCCCGTGGACGAAAACCAGCAGGCATCCGGGAGCCATCGATTGGGAACCCCGGTTCGCTTTGTGCGCGATGCCGTATTTACTCGTGCTGGTCCAAAACGCTTGACTCATACCCTTTCCTTTTGGCTCTCTCTTCCGCAGAATCTGTGGGTGGTCCCGCCGTAGGTGGCTACGTCCTTGACAAGGCCGGCGAGCGGCCGAACCTCGCGACCATGCGGGGCGGGGCGCCTCCACAGATTCTGCGCAAGAGCCTTCCTTTTTTGCAGGTCGGAATTGCTCACCGTTGGCGCAATTCCCGGCGCAGGATCTTGCCCACGGTCGATTTCGGTAAGCTATCGAGGAATTCCACGTATTTCGGCACCTTGTAGGCCGTCAGTCGCTCTCGGCAATGGCCGCGGACCTCCTCAGTACTCAGTCGCACACCGGTTTTTGCCACAATGAAGACCTTTACCGCTTCCCCTGATTGCTCATCGGGCACTCCAACACAGGCGCTCTCCAACACTCCTTCGCATTGGGCCACCACCGCTTCCACTTCATTGGGATAAACGTTGAAACCGGATACCAGGATCAGGTCTTTTTTCCGGTCAACGAGGTAGAAATATCCCTTTTCATCCATTCGCGCAACGTCTCCCGTTTTGAGAAACCCATCCAAAGTCATTACTTCGCGGGTCGCTTCCTCCCGACCCCAATAGGCTTTCATCACCTGGGGCCCTTTGGCACACAACTCCCCGCAACTTCCAAGCGGAACCTCGTGACCTTCTTCGTCCCGCAAAACGATCTCGGTCGATGGAACCGGGAGACCGATGCTTCCGCTAAAGGCCTTGGTGTCGTAGGGATTAACGGTTAATAAGGGCGAAGATTCCGAAAGCCCGTAGCCTTGCAACAAGGGGCAACCGGTATGCTCAAACCACTTATCCGCCACGGCGTGCTGAATTGCCGCTCCGCCACCTATGGCAATTTTGAGCGCAGAGAAATCGAGATCATTAAAACCTTCGGCATTCAAGAGACGGTTGAAAAGCGTGTTGACGCCGGTAATGACGGAAAACCTCCGTTTGCGGAGCTCCCGCACGAATGCAGACATGTCACGGGGATCGGTAATCAACACGTTCTGGGCCCCGAGATATAAAAATGCCAAACAATTAATCGTCAGGGCGAAAATATGGTATAGGGGCAATGCGGTAACGACGATTTCTTGCCCTCTCTCGATTATTGGGCCAAGCGCGCTCGAGAACTGGAGGATGTTCGCGATCAGATTGCGGTGGGTCAGCGCAGCGCCTTTAGAGATCCCGGTTGTTCCACCGGTATACTGCAAGAATGCGATGTCTTCGCCGTCCATCGGGACTTGATCGAGGTCAAGTTGCTTGCCGATAGCTAATGCGGCCGCGAACTGATCCCCTATGCCCTTGCCCGGTTCGCCCGTCCGAGCGGCGGACAGTAGATCACCGGAGCGGGCGATGATAACGGTTTCGATCGGTATATGGCGCCGGATCTGCTGCAAGCCGGGGAGGGAATCGCCGTGGATCACGATGGCCTTGGCGCCCGCGTCGTTTAGCTGATGTTCCAGCTCATCCTGCGTGTACAGCGGATTGATATTGGTGACGCGCGCGCCGATGCGTAGAGCACCCAGAAGCGCAATAGGGAACTGCGTCAAATTAGACAGCATGATGGCGACGCAATCCTGTTTTTTTATATCCCTCGCCTTTTGCAAATAGGCGCCAAAATCGCGCGCCAGCACATCAAGCTCGGAAAAGCACAGGGTCGTGTCGCCGTTACTGAACGCCGGACGACTGCCGAAGTTCCGAACGCTCTGCTCAAACAAAGCGACCACCGAAGCGTGGGCGTCGGGATCGATCTCGTGGGGCACACCGGCCGGATAGTGCTTAAGCCAGATTTTTTCCATCGGTGTCCTACGCTAGCTAGTTACGTGATACCGCCAAGCATCCATTGTCCAGAGTATACGCGCAGGTAAGCCTTTTGGATTCGCCAGCCCGATGAGCGTAATCTTTAGCGAACGATCCCCGGCCATTTGCTAGACCCACCGACCGACTGAAGTAGTTGCTCTTGAACGACCAAACACATCTTCGGCCGCTATCGCCGAGCGTACGGTTGCCATTCTTATGCTTGGTGCGGATAATCGATAAACAAAAACGTATGTCGCTGGCGCGTGCCAGTCTTGGAGTGTGGTTACCCATGTTTATCAATGGGTTGGGTACGGCGAATCCGCCGCAACGTTACACCAAAACAGAATGTTGGGAAGCCCTGACACGTTCTGAATGGCTGTCAAGATTGGATCGCCGTGCGCGTTCGCTGGTGGAAACGGTGTTGCGGGGAGACAACGGCATAGAATCCCGCTGGCTTGCGCTCAATTCCTTGAGCGAAGCTTTTCGGATCGATCCCGATACGATGCATCGACGCTTTGAGTCCCATGCCCCGGTGCTGGCCGCGCAGGCCGCCGAGCGCGCGTTGTCGGACGCACGCATCCTGCCCATCGAGGTAGACGCTGTGATCGTCAGCACCTGCACCGGGTATCTCTGCCCGGGTCTTAGCAGCTATGTAACCGAATGCTTGGCGTTGAGGCCTGATGTCCAGGCTTTCGACCTGGTGGGCCAAGGTTGTGTCGCGGCCTTGCCTAACTGGCGCATGGCCGACGCGCTGCTGGCCGCCGGATCCTGCCGCCATGTGCTGTCCGTTTGCGTCGAGCTGAGCAGTGCCGCCATGTATCTGGATAATGACCCCGGGGTCTTGATTAGCGCGTGTTTGTTTGGCGATGGGGCGGGGGCCGTTCTACTCGGCGATAAGCCCAGCCCGCACAAACGCCGCATCGAGTGGAAGATCTGCTCCTCCTTGCTAAATCCGGCCGAGCGCGACGCACTGCGCTTTGAGCAACGGGGCGGGCTATTGCGCAATATCCTCACCCGACCCGTACCGCAACTCGCCGCAGAGCATGCCCAGCGGATCTTGGATGCGGTGCTGGACAGTGAAGGGTTAAGCTACAGCGACATCAAGGCGTGGATCTGGCACGCGGGGGGACGTGATGTGCTGGTGGCGCTTCAGAACAGGCTTGGGCTCAGCGCCGAGGAGCTTCGTTACAGTGCGGCCATGCTGCGTGAATACGGCAATCTCAGCAGCGCCTTTGTCTACTTCGTCTTGCAGGCGGCGCTCGCAGACGATGCTCCGGGTGGATGGTGGTGGGTATCTTCGTTTGGCGCCGGATTTAGCTGCTATGGGGCCATGCTCGAGGTGGCCTAGGCACGGCACATGAGCATGCAGCGCCGCGTACAGCCCGAGTTGCTGGATGAGCTTCCAGCAAGTGATCCGCGGGCGATGCGGGCGAGAGGCGATCTGCAACGCGTCAACCGCGTGATGGGTGCTTTATCGCTCATGTTGCGCGCCTTGGATCACAGCATGATGCCGCAGCCACCACGGAACATCGTTGAGCTGGGGTCGGGAGATGGGACATTCCTACTGCGTTTGGCACGAAAGCGTGCCGCCTGCTGGCCGGGCGTGAGGATCACTCTCTTAGATCGGCAGCTCCTGGTGAGCCCTGAGACGGTGCGGGGTTTTGTGAACTTGGGTTGGCAAGTCGATGTGGTCACCTTGGATGTGTTTGATTGGCTGGCGCAACCGCTAAGCGAGCGCATCGACCTGTTGCTCGCCAATCTGTTCATCCACCATTTTTCCGAAGAGCGTCTGTCCCGTTTGCTGCAAGGCATAGCGGCACGTACCCACTTGTTTCTCGCCTGCGAGCCACGCCGGACCTCCCTCGCCCTCATCGGCAGCCACCTGCTTGGCCTCATCGGCTGCAACGCGGTCACCCGTCATGACGCGGTTCTGAGCGTCCGCGCGGGTTTTCGGGCAGAGGAGCTGTCTGCGCTATGGCCTCGGGAGGAGGATTGGCTGTGTCGCGAATGGCCAGCGGGGCTTTTTAGCCATTGTTTCTTGGCGATCGGAGCCAGCCGTTAAGCCGATGGAACGTGTGTACGAGACGATTATCATAGGTGGTGGGCCGGCGGGAGCGAGCACGGCCATCTTATTAGCGCAAGCGGGATGGTCGGTCGCGCTGGTGGAAAAGCAATGCTTTCCCCGCCGTAAGGTATGCGGCGAATGCATTGCGGCGACCAATCTGCCGCTGCTTGACGCGCTGGGAGTGGGCACAGCGTTCGCGGACCTAGCCGGGCCGGAATTGCACCGTGTCGGGGTATTTGCCGGTGGGAGGATCGTCACCGCCGAGTTGCCGCGCTTTGGGAACGGCCGGTACCCATGGGGCCGGGCCTTAGGCCGAGAATATTTGGATGATCTCCTGTTGCACCGAGCGAGGGAAGCAGGCGCCTGCGTCTGGCAGCCCTGGGCCGCACGAGAAATCGGGTGGGATTGCGGGAGATATCATTGTAGGGTCCAATCCTTGGACTCCGGCGCGCGCAGAACGCTTGCAGCACCCGTTTTGGTCGCGGCACACGGCTCGTGGGAACCGTGCCCATGGGCAGACAGTCGGGCTCGCCGGCGGCCGGGTGATCTGTTCGCATTCAAGGCAAACTTCCTAGACTGTGACCTGGACCCCGAATTGCTACCCGTGTTGGCCTTCCCTGGAGGCTATGGCGGGATGGTGATCGCCGATCATGGTCGGGTCACATTGGCCTGCTGCATACGCCGGAACGTCTTGCGCAGGTGCCGAGGTCGCCAACCGCAAGCGAAAGCCGCCGAGTGCGTCCAGGAGTATCTGCAAGAGAGTTGCCTCGGCGTGCGCCGGGCTTTGTCTGGTGCCCGGCGCGAAGGGCTTTGGCTGAGCATAGGCCCTATCCAACCTGGGATTCGTACGCCGTGGCGCAAAGACGGTGTATGCATGGTGGGCAATGCCGCCGGTGAGGCCCACCCGATCATAGGCGAGGGGATAAGCATGGCGATCCAAGGGGCCTGCTTATTGTGCGAGCACCTTATCTCACATCGCGCGGGGCTGTTATCGGGGAGGGCGATCCCCAGCGCGGGACAGGAATATGCTATGCGTTGGCGCAAGAGTTTCGCAGCGCGCATTCGCGCGGCGGCCTTGCTGGCGCATCTGGCTATGCGGCCGGGCGCGGCGGCACCCCTGCTGCCGCTGCTTCAGCGTTGGCCAACGGTACTCGCCCGGGCGGCCCGACTGAGCGGCAAGGTCCGACCTCTGGTAACGCATCAACAATGGCGCGCACGCTAGAATATCCACACACAGGAGGACCCCAATGACCACGATCGAGAGGTTACAAGAGATCATGCTCAAGAATTTCGATCTGAAACCGGAAGCGCTTAAGCCCGAAGCACGGCTTGAGGATCTCGACATCGATTCCCTGGGTGTGATCGATCTGATGTTCTGTGTGGAGGACGAGTTCAAGATCACCGTATCACGGGAGCAGGTTGAACTTGACACCATACAAGACGTCGTCACCTACATTGATCATCTCATCGCCGAGCAGGAGGCGCCAGTACCCCAAGAGGAGCTGGCCCCTTGAGGCGGGTGGTGATCACGGGCCTCGGTGTGATCTCCCCCTTAGGAAATGAGCCCTTCACTTTTTTTAGCAGCCTTATGGCAGGCAAGTCCGGCATCAAGCGGATCGATGCTGACTTTTGCGAGCGGCTTTCCACCCCGATCGCCGCTTCGGTCACTTTCGATGCGAGCGCTTATTTCCCCGTGTCCAAATTACGGGCGCTCGATCGGGTCAGTCAGTTCGCGTTAGCCGCCGCTGGCCAGGCCCTGGAGGACGCTGACCCCGCGTTGAGCGAGGAAGACCGATTGCGTACGGGCGTGTTTCTAGGCACGGGTATGGGCGGGGCCAATACTACGGACGAAGGCTACCACAATATTTACGCAAAAGGCTCCGATCGGGTCAAACCTTACACCGTGCTAATGGCGATGACGAACGCGCCAGCCTCCTGGATCGGCATCGAGTATGGCTTGGGGGGGCCTAATGTCACAGTGTCAACCGCCTGCTCGTCTTCGGCCGTGGCAATCGGAGAGGCTTGGCGCCGGGTAAAAAGCGGCGAGGCAGATATGATGCTTGCGGGCGGTGCAGAGGCGCCACTGAGCTTTGGCACGCTCAAGGCGTGGGAGGCATTGAAAACCTTAGCGCTTGAAGACGCGGTAGACTCTTCGGCCTCGTGTAAACCCTTTGCAAAGGATCGGACGGGCCTAGTGTTAGGTGAAGGCGCCGCCATTTTGGTGTTGGAAGAATATCACCGCGCGGTAAGCAGGGCCGCACGGATTTACGGTGAAATTGTCGGCTACGGGTTGAGTACGGATGCAGCACATATCACCCGGCCCACAGTGGAAGGGCAGGCGCGGGCGATGCAACTGGCAATAGAGTCCGCTGAATTGGACGCTAAACAGATAGACTACATCAATGCCCATGGTACCGGTACGCTGCAGAACGATGGGGTGGAAACTTCGGCTATAAAACGCGTGTTCGGTGACCAGGCCTATCGCATCCCGGTCAGTTCGACCAAGTCCATGCACGGCCACCTGTTGGGCGCCGCGGGTGCCATGGAATTCGTTGTCACGTTGCTGGCGATGCGAGCGAGCGCGATACCACCGACGATCAATCTGCGTAACCCCGATCCCGAATGTGACTTGGATTATGTGGCGGAGGGGGGCCGGTTAAACGTCGAAACCAAGGTCGTTATGTCAAATTCATTCGCCTTCGGCGGAACGAATGCGGTCCTGATCGCACAAAAGCGGTAGGTTGCAAGCAAGATAAGGTGCCGATAAGGCACGCGTCCGCTGAGCTTCCACCCGTATGATACGGGGTGGCGTCCGCAACTTCAGTGCAGTCTCTTCTTAGCCTTTTCGACTTCCAGCAAGCGCTCCCGCAGATATTCCCGATCCGGACCATGGGGAGCTAGCGCTAGGTAACGCTTATAGTCCTCACTGGCCGCCTTATGGCACTCCAGCTTGTCGAAAACGAATCCACGATCCCGCAATTCCTGTAGATCATTTGGATTAACCACCAGCATATGCTGGATCACGTTTAATGCTTTTAGGTATTCCTCTGATTTTACGTAGATCGCCTTTAGGTTTCGCAGCATTCGCGAAAGTACGTCGCGCTTGCGTGCCGAAGTCAGCAAACGCGTGAGGTCGATCGGCTCACTTGGACGGAAATCGATGAGATTACTCAAGTGGGATAGGAGATCGCGCTCACTTAGTGAGCGACCGCCCGAAAAGGGATCCAATACGATGTCACCCCCTTCAATGCTCAATTTGACCAAAAAATGTCCCGGAAATAGCACCCCCGTCAACGGCAATCCAATACGCTGCCCAATCTCAATGTAAATCATGGAAAGGCTTATTGGGATCCCGGTTTTCCGCTCCAATACCTCGTTTAAAAAGCTGTTCCGTGGATCATAGTATTCGTCGATGTTTCCAGCAAATCCCTGTTCCTCAAACAGGAAGCGGTTGAGCTCAAAAATAGCGCTCGCTAAGGATGCCCCTGGAACCAGTCGCTTTTTCACCACAGCGGCCATTTCATCGAGTCGGGATAAGTAAGTATCGACGCGCAGCTCTGGATATTCCGACTGCGCGAACAGAAGGGCAGCTTCCGCTAAATTTATTAAGCTATCGGGCCTAGTGACTGCGGCGTTTAGGTGCAGAAGGTTTTTTTTCATGGTTGTCGTAAGGCAAAGTTTATTCCAACGATCAGGAACCAGATGGCGCCATTATTGCCTATATATTGCTTTACTTAGCGACAAAAGTCGTCGGTTTCACGCAATCCGTCACATCTTTTATGTATAAGTTCTTATATCGTAAAAAGAAACACAGTTTCCACCAACTCGGATACGATTTGATGCCAGAATGTCGCAGTTAACGACCCTCATATTTGACGTTGATGGCACGCTTGTCGACACCGAAGAAGTCCATCGTCAGGCGTTTAATCTAGCTTTTCTGGATTTCGATCTCGACTGGCAATGGACGCCCCATCTCTATAGTGAATTACTCGCTATATCGGGGGGCCGAGAACGTATCCAGTGTTATGCCACGCATCTCGGGCAGTCTGCCAAAAAAACAAATAATTTCAATGAGTTTGTACTCCGCGTGCATCAGCGCAAATCGGTCCACTACGCCCGCTTGATCAACAGCGGAGAAGTGCCCTTGCGCCCTGGAGTCAAGCGCTTGCTGAATGAGGCGTTGGAACAAAACATAAAGCTGGCGATAGCCACGAGTACCTCAATGGTGAATGTGAAGACGCTGTTGGACAGCCGCCTGCCCCGTGATTGGGCGTCTTGGTTTGAGGTCGTAGCAACGGCCGACACCATTGCCAAAAAAAAACCTGCTCCCGACGTCTATCACTTTGTGCTAAATGTGCTCGGAGAGAAACCACAACATTGCATAGCGATTGAGGATACAGAAAGCGGCAACATGGCGGCGCTTCAAGCGGGGATCACAACGGTGATCACCCTCCATGCGTTAACGCGTGGCAGCAAGTTTCCGGGCGCTTCTCTGGTGGTTGATCACTTAGGCGAGCCAGGTTTACCGATGACGATATTCACTGGGCAGAATCTCAATACCCCTACTCAGGTCGATATGGAGTTGCTTCAACGCATACTTAAGGCGGCGAGACCCTGTCGCCACAAAGCCGATCCATGCCGTGCCTTGCCCGCTTTGGGATAGTCCAGAGCGTTCTCACCAATAATAACGCCGGCCAAGATGGAAGCCGTAGTAAAAGGGGTAAGGACGCAAGGAATAATACGGATAATAGTAATAGGGAGAATAACGATAAGTGTACTGGCTATAGTCTGGCCACAGATACACGGTTTCGGCTTTCACTAAAGGATACTCGTAGGGCTTCTCCCCAATCTTTCGCATAAGCTGTCCTTCGATCACACCATAGATAGTGGCCTCCCTATCGGCTTTATAGACGTTCGGGTCAAGGAATCCATCAACGCGCGCTATGAATCGCCCTGGCGAATGATCTGAACCTTGCGGCCGTCCGGATCTCCCCAACTCTTTCGCGACGACGATTACTAACGTGTGGTTTTCCTTGTTTTCGACGTGGACTATGGATCCACCCCATCTGACCAACTCACCACGATGACCTTCGGCATCCTTCTGTACCAAACTTATCGACGGATCACCCAGGGGAGGGGCCTTAATCTGAGGCGGCACGCTGGCGCATCCCGCAACCAATAGCGCACAGAACAAACCCGTCTTAGTCCACATACGACACACCAAAAACGTGCTTGGATGTAAAAAAGTTAGACCGAACCGATGCGCTAACAGTTCACCATCGATTTCTAGATCGTGGATAGCGGAAAGCTCTTAGCGGATGACCCACTAAGGCTGGATTTCCGTCGCTGACAGACGTGCACCCACTTTAATGATGATGGTTTTCAGGCTGCCTTGCCTCAGCACTTCGAATCGAGCGGTTTGGCCTACGCGCAGCAAACCTATTCGATTACGTACGTCGCTCGCATCACGCACACGTTTTCCGTCAACACCAACGACCACATCGGCGGCCCGCAGACCGGCGCGATCCGCTTCCGAGTCGGGCACCACGCTGACGACAACGGCACCACCTTGGGCCGCTACATCAAAGGCTTTGGCAAGCTCGGGTGTTAAGTCTTGAAGTTGGACACCGATAGCGCCCCGCTTGACTTCACCGTGCCTGACCAACTGCTCAATCACGCGTTCAACCATGTTGCTAGGGATCGCGAACCCAATCCCCACATTTCCGCCCGATTGGGAAAATATTGCGGTGTTGATCCCGATCAACTCGCCTCTCAGGTCGACTAGCGCTCCCCCAGAGTTGCCCGGGTTAATCGATGCGTCCGTTTGAATAAGTCCTCATAACCCTCGATGCCCAAGCCACTACGCCCAAGAGCACTGACGATACCCGAGGTCACGGTCTGTCCGAGCCCGAACGGATTTCCGATCGCCACTACGAAATCTCCCACCCGCAGACGTTCGGAATCCGCCACCTTGACGGAAGTCAGGTCTTTGGCATCTATCTTTATAACAGCGATATCGGTCTCTGGATCGGTGCCTATCAACTCCGCTTGCAAACGGCGACCGTCCCGCAGTTTGACTGCGATTTGCTCTGCATTGGCGATCACATGATTGTTCGTGACCACCAGACCACGCCTTGCGTCCATGATGACTCCAGAGCCTAGGCTCTCTGTCTTACGCTCCAGGGGCATATCAGGGATGTTGAAGAAGCGTCGGAAGAAGGGATCGCGCAGAAGAGGGTTTTCCCTAATACGGATCCGCCCCTCCGTGGCGATGTTTACCACCGCCGGCGTGACCTGCTCGAGCATCGGCGCTAGAGTAGGCAGCGGCGTTCCGTCAATGGAAGCCGGAAGCGCCGCTGGTGCAGGAGTAAACAAACTGCTTGCTAACTGCGTATTCCGGCCATCGTGATCGCTTGTTCCGGAGCATCGTGATCACTGATTCCGGGGATCGTGATCATTCATCGGAGCGAAGCGACGGTGTTGTTCTATTCTAAATCTTCTTTATCCTCTTTAT
>JBOHHR010000009.1:0-5225 GCA_050725475.1 Gammaproteobacteria bacterium
TTCCGTTTAACACTTACGCATCAGATCGCAACCGCCGTCATGTCGGCGGATGCGGCTCTGAGCCACGTCGCGGTCCGTTCTCACTCTCGGTCAGGCAGGCGAAACTGCTCCACCACCCGCATCACGTCCAGTCCATAGGAATCAATCTTTTTATCGCCCATCCCTGTGATCCCCCGCAGATCGGCGAGCGATGCGGGTTTGAGTCGCGCGATCTCGCGCAAGGTCGTGTCGTGGAAGATCACGTAGGCGGGCAACCCGTGGGAGCGCGACGTATCGGCCCGCCATGCGCGCAGGGCCTCGAATAGCGTTTGCTCGCTAGCGCTTAAGGCGATTTCCGGCGCCACGCGCACGGTGGGATCATCGCCCTTGCGCTTGCCTTTGCCGATGTCTTCCTTACTAAAAGCGCGCAGTGCGATCGGGCGTTCGCCCCGCAACACTGCGCGGCTGTCCGCCGTCAGCTTCAAAGCGCCGTAAGCGCCGTGATCCACCGCGAGCAAACGCAGCGCGATGCACTGGCGGATGACCGCACGCCACTCCGGGGCGCTGCGGTCGCGGCCGATGCCGAAGGTGCTCAATCGATCATGCCTCCACTGCGTCACCTTGGCGGTCGAATCACCCCGCAGAACGTCGATCACATGCATCGCCCCGAAACGCTGACCCGCACGGTAGACGCACGATAAAAGCTTCTGAACCTCCACCGTGGCATTGAAGGTCGCGGGCGGCTTGAGGCAGGTATCGCAATTGCCGCAGGGGGCACTGGTCTCACCGAAATAGGCCAGCAACCGCATGCGCCGGCAATCGCTCGCCTCGCAAAGGCCCAACAGCGCATCGAGCTTGGCGGCCTGGATGCGTTTGTGTCCCTCCTCCGCCTCGGATTCGTCGATCAGGCGGCGCTGCTGCACCACGTCCTGCAGCCCGTAGACCATCCAAGCATCCGAGGGCAGGCCGTCGCGACCGGCGCGGCCGGTCTCCTGGTAATAGCTTTCAATGCTCTTCGGCAGATCGAGGTGGGCGACGAAACGCACATCGGGTTTGTCGATGCCCATACCGAAGGCGATCGTGGCCACCATCACTATACCCTCTTCGCGCAGAAAACGGTTTTGGTGGCGCTGCCGCATGTCCGTATCCATCCCCGCGTGATAAGGCAGCGCGGCGATGCCTTGGGCGCGGAGGAACTCGGCCGTTTCCTCGACCTTTCTGCGCGACAAGCAATAGACGATACCGCTGTGCCCAACATGGGCGCGTCGGATGAAGTCGAGCAATTGTTTACGGGCATTGCCCTTCTCGAGGATGCGGTAACGGATATTGGGCCGGTCGAAGCTGGAGACGAAAACCCGCGCGTCCTGCAAGTGCAGCCGATCGAGGATCTCGAACCGGGTGTGCGCATCCGCGGTTGCGGTCAAAGCAATACGCGGCACAGCGGCAAAACGTTCGTGCAACACCGAGAGCTGGATATAATCCGGCCGAAAGTCATGGCCCCACTGGGACACACAATGCGCTTCATCGATGGCGAACAGCGCCAGGCGGGTAGTGGACAAGAGATCAAGGCAACGTTCGCTCAGCAAGCGCTCGGGCGCCACGTACAACAGATCGATCTCGCCCCGGCGCACGCGGCGCTCGACATCGACGGCCTCATTAACCGACAGTGTGGAGTTCAGAAAAGCGGCCCGCACGCCAACTTCGGCCAGGGCGTCAACTTGATTCTGCATCAGTGCGATCAAGGGCGAGATCACGACCCCCGTCCCTGCGCGCAGCAAGGCCGGGATCTGGTAGCAGAGCGACTTCCCACCCCCAGTCGGCATCAGCACCAGCGCGTCACGACCCTCGGCCACATGCGCCACGATTTCCGCTTGCTGGCCGCGAAAGTGGTGAGAACGCCAAGGGCTTCGGCCTTCACAACCCACTACCTCGAGATGGGGAAAGACATACACGCGAGGGAGTTGCTTATGTAGCGAACTGCGTATCCAACAATAGATTCATTCACGCGCCTCGTTCCGCAGGCAACTAAATAAGTGGTCGGTGGAGGCGTCAAAATCATCGGCGATCCAAAACCCCTGACCTTCCATGCCCCCGGGCGGTGCGAACTTCCGCCGCTCCGGGGTGAAGGCAGCAGCTTGGCAGTCGGTTGGCCTGCTTTGGCGATAATAAATTTCCTCCCCCTGCGGTACTTTTTCCAGCAGTTTGGAGAAATGGTGTTGGCCTCGTGGATGTTGACCGAAGACATCGTCCGTTTCCTTTGTTAGGCCAAGTGTTAGTCTACAGAACAGGAAAGATAAAGTCAGCCATGACCGTTCGCGAAGGCGAAGCACTCGGGATCTGAAGCCTGCTACGCGGTCCTCGCGCACATACGCGCGTGTTTGATTTCGGCGCGCGGCTGAATGGTAACGGTGGAACGACAATCAGGCATAGCCCTGGGCGCGAAACCAGGCGATGGCTTCTTCAAACGCCTGCTCGGCTGCCCTGAAGCGATAAGCGAGCTCTCGTTCCGCTTTGCCGCTGGTGAAAAACATTCTTTTCTTCGACATGCGTACCCCCGCCACTGTGAGCCGGGGCGGCGTGTGCGCTTTGCTCACCCTGGCCCAAGCTTCGCTGAGATAGGCGAAAGGCAGGATCACGCCTTGGGGCAAACGGATCCGCGGCGGTTTACCGCCAATGATGCGGGCGACGTATTCCAAAATCTGGCGCAACGTCATATTGTGACCCCCTAAAATGTAGCGTTCTCCTATCCTCCCGCGCTCGAAGGCCAGTAAATGTCCTTCCGCCACATCATCCACGTGGACCACGTTGAGCCCCGTATCCACGTAAGCCGGCATGCGCCCGGTCGCCGCGTCCAGAACCATGCGCCCGGTAGGGGTAGGTTTGACATCTCGTGGACCGATCGGCGTGGAGGGGTTCACGATCACCACGGGTAATCCCTGCTCGCTCACTAGACGCGTGATCTCTTGCTCTGCAAGAAACTTGGACCGTTTATAGTGGCCGATCATGTGGTCGAGTGAGACCGGGGTTTCCTCGTCGGCCGGTGCGCCATCGGGATGCAAGCCTAAGGTGGCGACACTGCTGGTGTAGACGATCCGCCGCACCCCCGCATCCGCCGCCGCAAGCACGATGTTGCGCGTGCCGGTGACATTGGTGTGGTAAAGCTCCTGCGGATCGTGCGCCCACAAGCGGTAATCCGCGGCCACGTGATACAGCGCTTCACACGTGCGCACGGCCTGTTCTAAAGACGGTCGGTCTCTGAGATCGCCCACGACGATTTCAACCCGCAGGCCCTCCAGATTGACGCGGCTGCTTCCGGCGCGGATCAATACCCGCATTTCGTGCCCACGTTCGATCAGCTTGCGCAACACGGCCGCGCCTACAAATCCGCTGGCGCCTGTGATCAGGATCCTCATGTGTTAGGGTTCAATGGAGAAACGGTCTAAGGGATACATCACGTGGAAGGCACAGACCTCCGAAAAGCGCTCGCCTAGCTTGCGGGTGCCGCAACAAGCTCCGTCACGACAGCGCCAACGCTCGCCATAAGCAGCGGCCCTGCACGTTTGGACATGTACCTCAGAGTGCTCAAAGCCTGGTGGAACGCGATCCCGAGCTTGATCAAGGGCACTAGGTCCAAAGGCGAGCGCACAAGACCCGGCAATAGCTTGGTCAGCTTACTTTTACCGACATCGTCAACGGCATTGAGCGCACAGTGGGGAAGCCTCAGGTCGAAAGGGTCTGCGATGGCGCGGATGGCTACAAACGGCAAACCTGCTTTACGCGCAACCTGCGCCACCGCCATGCTTTCCATGTCCGCTGCCATGGCTTCGGTTTCTGCATGTAGCGACGCTTTCTGCGCACAACTGCTCAGGGCCACCGGCGTGTGGGCGATAGCGCCACTGTATACGGGGAGGCGTTCTACCAGACACGACAACAAGCGTTGACGCCAATGCTCATCAACCGTGATCTGTACGCCTCGACTCACGACGCACTGCGGAAGCACCAGACTGCCGGCCCGCAACCCTTCGGCCAAGCCCGCAGCGATGCCCCAACTGGCGAGTGCTTGCGCACCCTCTTGTACCAGTCGGGCGGCCGCTAGCCGCGCACGATCCGGTCCCATACCGGAAATGCTCAACAACACCCCCCTCTCTGCCTTACACAAACATTGCGCCTCCGCGTTTAAGGCCGCGACAACCCCAAGAAAGCCGCTCATCGTTTACGGTTGCGATACTGCGCCAAGGCCCAAAGCGGAAAATATTTCGTGTAGCCATGGTACTTGAGATAAAAGACGCGCGGGAATCCCGGCGCCGTGAAGCTGTCGTCACGCCACTGGCCCTCGCTTTGCTGGCGCGTCAGCAGATATTTCGCGCCGTGCTCCAGCGCTGGGCAATCAACCTCGCCGGAGGCTATCAATGCGAGCATCGCCCAACCGGTGCTGTAGGTAGTGCTGGGGTGAGCTTGATTCTGCCTACCGAGATAATAACTGTCATTGCTCTCACCCCAGCCCCCGTCGATATGCTGGATCTGCTTGAGCCATTCGACCGCCCTCCGGATATAGCCTTCATGCGGATCTTCACCCGCGATCTCCAAGGCGCTCAACACCGACCAGGTACCGTAGATGTAATTGGTACCCCAGCGTCCGTACCAAGACCCGTTGGCTTGCTGGGTATTTTTTAAGTATCCGATAGCCGCTTCGAGAGCCGGCCGGTAGCGCGTCCTGTCGGCCAGCGATAACAGCGCGACGCAGCGAGCGGTGACATCTTCCGTGGGAGGATCCAGCAGCGCTCCGTGGTCGGCGAAGGGAATGTGGTTAAGATAGTAATAGCTGTTATCACGATCAAAAGACGCGAATCCGCCATTCTTCGATTGCATGCCGTTGATCCATTCGGCCGCTGCGGCTATCGAATCGCGGTAGCGGGCAGGGTCAGCCACCTGCATTGCCCAGCCGATGAGAGAGGTGTCATCCAGATCGGGATAGTAATCGTTGGCGTACTCGAACGGCCAACCGCCGCCTTTTAGACCGGGGCTGTATTCGCGCCAGTCTCCCGGTTCATCGCTGAGCTGGCGCTCTTTAAGCCAGTCCAGCCCCCGCAGCGCAGGAGGGCATGGAACGCCCCGGTTTACCTCCAGCAAGCTCAGACACGCGAGCCCCGTATCCCACATCGGCGAGAGGCACGGTTGACAGTAAGCCCAGCCTTCGCGGATCACCAGCATCTTCTTCAGCGCCGCTTTTGTTTGCAGGCGGTAGG
>JBOHHR010000010.1:0-12159 GCA_050725475.1 Gammaproteobacteria bacterium
CGATCTGCATCGCTCGAAGCTGCCCGCCGAAGATCATCCGATCATCGCGCAACACCTGGCGAAGTTCGACAAGCTGTTTCCGGCGCTCGCCTTGATCCTGCACTTGGTGGAATGCGCGGCGACCGGGCGGCGGGGGCCGGTGACGAAGGAAGCCGCATTGCGCGCGGCGGCATGGTGCGAATACCTCGAAGCCCATGCGCGGCGCTGCTATGGACTACTCGCCGATGACGGCTTGCGGGCGGCGCAAGCCCTGGCGGACAAGGTGCGGCAAGGCAAGCTGACCGACGGTTTTACGGCGCGCGACGTGCGGCGGAATCAATGGCGCTACCTGACCACCGACGAGGCAGTAAGCGCGGCGCTGGATTGGCTGGAAGACGAAGGCTGGTTGCGATCCGAGGAAACCGGTGGGGCCGGGCCGGGAACGGGAAGGCGCACTTCCCGATACTCCATCAATCCGAAGGTGAAAAAGGCCGACAAGCCGAGGGGCGAAGATGGCGAACTGGCTTGAACGCGCAAGGCGCGAAATCCAGAAAACCCCTTGCCGACCTACTGCCAATACTGACGAAAGAACTCTAACGGCAGTAATGGCAGTACCCCATCCGGGGCTTTGCGAAAAATCGGCGGCTTCTATCGGCAGTAACGGCAGTACCCCTTCGGGGGATTTCTCGGAAATCGAGGCGGCGATCCATCGGCTATGCGATGCACGCGGCGACGATGACGGCAACCGCGCGGCACTGCTCTCGGACGTGCGCGAATACCCGCCGGAAGGGTGGCCGTGGTTGATTGGCTACTTCAACGGCAAGGCGGCAAAATATGGGGCCACATCCGGCGCGGACCATGATGACCGGCGACACTGTGCCGAGTGCGCGAACCTGACATCGGGCGGGCTATGTCTGGCGGGGCGGCGTCGCGAAATCACAGCAAGCTTAAGCCACAAGCCGCTGGATAACATTCCCCGGCGCTGCGAAGGGTATGCGCCGAAGGCGGGTGATCCCGATCAACGACCGGGCCGCGAACGCTGGCCGGGACTGTCGATGAAATGAGAGAGACCATGACCACGAAACCGAAGGCAAAATCGAAGGCGGCACGAGGGAAAGACCAGACGGCCCTGACGGTACAAGCGAAGGAGAATGCGGAAAGAGCGGAGACATTTGCTCGAATATCAATGCGCCCGATTACACAAGGCGCGCTGACGCTGGCGGACTACAACAAGGCATTCGGCGAGCTTGCCCTCGATAAACTGATTTCCGGGCTAGCGGAACAATGCGACGCGGTGAACCGTGGTGACTTAAAGCGCGCGGAATCGCTCTTGACCGTGCAGGCCCATAGCCTTGATGCCATCTTCAACAATCTCGCGCGGCGTGCGATAAAGGCCGAATACATGGACAACCTCGACCGCTACTTGCGGCTGGCGCTGAAGGCGCAAAGCCAATGTCGAGCGACCCTGGAAACGCTGGCGGCTATCAAGAACCCGCCCGTGGTGTATGCACGGCAAGCGAATATTGCCCATGGCCCGCAACAGGTGAATAATGCGACGGCGCGTTCCGAGCCTCGCGCGCACGCGAGAAATCAAGAAACCGAACAAAGCAGACTATTGGGAGGCGAAACCCTATGAATGGTTGGACACCGGAACGGCAGGCGCGACAGTCGGCGCTGATCCGTCGTTGGAAACCGTGGGAGAAATCGACCGGGCCGAAGTCGCCGGAAGGTAAGGCGAAGGTTTCACGCAACGCTTTTAAAGGTGGATGGCGCGAACTACTGCGGGAGTTATCGCAGGCGCTTCGGCAACAGGAAAAGGACCGGGTGCGGATGGTCGAATGAAGGGAAAAGACCGGGTGCATTAAGCGCGGAGCAGATCGACCTCAATCAGATCGAAGCCAACCGTAAGAACCCGGAGAAGTCCACCGGCCCAGAGGGTAGCGCTGGCCGAAGAGCCAACTATGCAAAGAGGTAACTTTATGGAATTGATTGCGCTGCTATGGGGAATTATCAACGAGTTGCGGACCCGCCCGAAACTGAAGCTTGAACCACGAAGAATTAAGTTTACCGATCGCGGGCCGCGCCTGGTTATGCGAGTCGTTAACATCCGCAATCAAAAAACAGAACTGACTCGAATTATTATTGTCAGCTACTGCTCGTTTTGGGACAAACTACGTAAGAAGCATTCGCTAATCTATGATTCTGATTCTGACATACACCAAGGGCCACTTTCGCATACACTCGAACCGAGGGCAAAGTGGGACGGCAGCATTCCGCTAGTCCGCTTACAAGATCACAGCGGCGTTTTCTATTGCGGGGTGTATCACACAATGGGCAAAAAAAACGCATACGCCTTGACATTGGCAGGCTGCTTCTAGGGGGTGGAGTGGACCTTTGAACGCCATACATCCATTGGCATCCAGTTAGGTCCAGGTATGTCCGACAGGTAGCCTCAACTGGCTGAATAAATTAACATAGATTGTATCACAAAGTCTGCTGCATCCGGTGACATCCGTGAAGGGATTTAGGGGCGCCAGAAGCACAGGGGCACGATACCGGGAATTTCATTTTCGGTGAAAATTTAGGGAGGGGGCAGGGCGAGATCCACCAAAAGTAATTTTTTGGGCTACTCCGAAGATCGACAGCTTGTGGGTAATTCATAGGAAACTAACTGCGACTGCAACACTTAATCTCGGTGGTGGACGGGCTCTGGTCGGTGGTGGGATCGGCGAACATGGATATCCGGTCCATGGAGCTGAACCAGGACCCCACCTGGAGCTACGTCGTGCTGGGGCTGGCTTTCGTTTTTGAAGCGATTGTGCTCTACATTGCCCTGAACAGTTCCTGGGCCTCAAGGGGAAGCAGGGTGTCTGGCAGAGCATCCGCACGAGCAAGGACCCCACGACCTTTGTCGTGGTCTTCGAGGACACGGCCGCGCTCCTCGGCCTCGCGGTCGCCTTTCTTGGAATCTACCTGGCCCATCGCCTCGAGAATCCCTACCTGGACGGCGTCGCCTCCGTCGTCATTGGAAGCATCCTGTGTGCGGTGGCCGGCTTCCTGGCCTACGAGAGCAAGAGCCTTCTCGTGGGGGAGGGCGCCGACCCCCAGACGCTCGAGAGCGTCAGCGCGCTGGCCGAGGCCGACCCGGCCGTGGAGAGGATCCGTCCTCTGATCATGCACTTCGGCCCTAACTAAGACGGTGCTGCTCACCTTGAACGTCCGGTTCCGCAGCGACGTGTCGGCCGCGGAGGCGGAGGCCGCGGTTCTCCGGTTGGGAAAAGCCATCCAGGCCGAGCATCCGGAGATCGAGCACATCTTCATCGAAGCCCGGTCCCTCGGCACGCGCGTGCGGCCACGGGATCCGGAAGGGCCGGAGACGGCATGAAAATGACGGGTCCAGGCTCGAGAGCTGCGGTCGAGCGTTACGACGTGATCGAGACGATCCGTCGGGCCTTCGACGAGTTCCCGACCTTGCCCACGCTCATGATCGTGGGCTTCCTCCTGCTGGCCGCCGGCTCCACCTCGTGGGCTATGACTTGCGCCAGTTCGGCCTCGCTCAGATCGAGCTTTTCGATAAGCCCGGTGAAGACGACGCTTGGTTTGAAGCACTATATCCTCTTCCCTCCGGACTGTGGCAATGATGTTCCAAGCGACTTCAGTGGAATACGTTGTGACGATCCTGATGTTCGATAGCGCCATCATTGAGGGCCAGGGGACTTTGGTGGCCCACCTGTTCTGGCAAATGATAAAAGGCTAGCGCCAGGATGACGTAAACACCCAAGAGCATCACGCCTTCCATCCAATGGCATTCGCCATCTTGAGCGACCAAAGCCAGCACACCCACGGCCAACAGGACTGTGATCATTTCCAGAGGCGTAAAGTGCAGATCCAGTGGCTGGTCATGGCCCATGAGCATGCTGGCCAACACCAAGACCGGTGCGACGAACAAGGCGATTTGCAGACTGCTGCCCACGGCGATCTGCACGGCCAAATCCATTTTGTTCTTCATCGCCACGATAACGGCCGTAGAGTGCTCGGCCGCATTCCCGACCACGGCGACAACAATGACGCCGATAAACACCTGGTTCATTCCCATGGCCTGCGCTGCGTGTTCCACGGAAGCAACCAGGAAATGGGCCATCCAGGCGACGCCAGTAGTGGCCACAAGCAGCACAAGCAGCGACGTTCGTCGGCTCCATTCAGGCTGGTGCCTGCCAGCTTTCTGTTGTTCCCTTTCTTCGCCGCCGAACAAATGCCGATGCGTCCACAAGGAAAAGACCAGGCTCAGCAAATAGATCACAGCTAAAATGACCGCGATCTCTTCACTTAAGAATTCGATCTTGTGTCGTTCCGGTGCGGTCAATGCGCCTGTCGGCAACAGGTAGTAATACAGGGTGGGCACGAGCAGGCCGACCGACGCCAGCGCAAGCAGGGTCACTCCCATCCCCGCGGCCGTGCGGTTGAACTGCTGCCGCGGAAAGTACAAACCGCCCAGCAAGATGGCCATGCCGAGCACCAACAGGCAATTGCCGATGATCGAGCCGGTGATCGAGGCCTTGACGAGCGGGTACATCTCCGGGCCGCGCCAGAGGAAGAGCAGGGCAATGATCAGTTCAGCAGCGTTCCCGAAGGTGGCGTTCAACAGGCCGCCGATGCCCGCGCCCAACGTCTCGGCAAGGTTCTCCGTGGCGCGGCCCATCAGCCCAGCTAATGGGATAATGGCCACTCCTGAGGAAATGAAGACCCAAATAGGGCCCGCGTGAAACCATTCTAACGCAACCGTCAAGGGCACGGCGAGCAGCAACCAATTCAGCGGTTGTTTAATTAGCTTTTGCGATGCTTGCCATAGACCCATCGAGGAAGAATTGTCGGGTTCTTGCCCACGTTGGTTCAGCGATCTCGTGTTGTGACGGGACATTGGTCACGAAATCCGCAATACCACCGCGATTCTCCCTACGCCAAAATCGCTCACCGTCTCAGTCATGGGTCACAACTCCATTACGCTACACCGTTAGCTTGCATGCTCGGACATCGCGACGTTGCTCCATCCGCCCGGCTCCAAGAACAGGCTTTCTTTGCAAAGCCAAAGCACCGCAAACCTGTAAGAATTACTCGCCCGTTTGTAACTCTTACCGATCGGCACCCACTTTCGTATACCGTGGAAAACCGGGAGCTCAACAGATAACCCACCGGTTCCGTGCGTTGCACCGAAAACAGCATTCGTTGACCGGTTCGACTCGCACGCGGCACATGCGTTGCTAAAAAAAGTAGAACGAAACATGCCACAAGCTGCCAAGCACCAGAGAACGGGGGAGTAGGAGTAGACAATAACCCCTTATACCGCGAACAACCTCGAAACAACGGTGGCGGCGTACAATCTCAAGCAGGTCTTATGAGGTCAAGCGCCCGCCATGGGATAGCACCTCACCAGAGGTGCGCATGAGCTTGCAAACCATTCCGTTGTGGGATCGGGAGGTTTTGCTTCCCACCTACACGCAGCTACAGGAGCACGGTGGTCAAAATTTGCTTAGCGACGATTACACCTTGCGGAATGAAGGAGCGTGAGTCAAACCAAGCGATGCTGCGAAACGCCAAGAGTCTATCGGAGCGATTGATACGGGAGCTTTGGGAAAAGGATATCGAACAGCGGAGCCAGCTCGAACGCCTAGGCGTGCGCCTCGCCCGGTTGCTCTATGGGATCGCCCGCAAGTGTACCGATAGCCAGCTCACCATGCGGGCCATGAGCCTAGTCTATACCACTTTGTTGTCCCTGGTGCCCCTGCTCGCGGTGAGCTTTTCCGTGCTCAGGGCCTTTGGGGTGCGTAATCAGCTTGAGCCTTTCCTCATAGAATTCTTGGCGCCCTTGGGCGAGCAGGGAGAAGAAATAGCGGCGAGCCTATTGGGGTTCGTCGAAAATATACAGGTGGGCATCCTAGGCTCCCTCGGTATCGCCCTTCTATTCTTTACGGTGCTCTCATTGATTCATAAGGTAGAAGAGGCCTTCAATACCATCTGGCTCGTCCCCAGCACGCGCAGCCTGAGCCGCCGATTCAGCGACTACCTTAGCGTGATCCTGATCGGCCCCGTGCTGGTGTTTTCTGCCTTGGGAATAACGGCCTCGGTGATGAGCAGTACTGTGGTGCAGTGGTTTCTCACCATTGAGCCCTTTGGAACCGTGCTGCTGGGGATCAGCCGATTGATCCCCTATCTACTCGTATGCGCGGCCTTTGTCTTTATCTACGGCTTTGTTCCCAATACCCGCGTGCGGCCAGGGGCGGCTATCGCTGGCGGTCTCTTCGCTGGTGTGCTTTGGTATACTACTGGCCTGTTGTTTGCCCATTTCGTCGCCGGTTCTTCCAACTATTCGGCCATCTACTCTGGCTTCGCCGGCGCGATCCTGTTCATGATCTGGCTATACGTAGGCTGGCTTATCGTACTGGTGGGGGCGTGGGTGGCCTTCTATTGGCAAAATCCGCACGTTCTCAACCCCCTGCGGGAGAATGCAGTCGTAGGCGATCATCGTAGGGAGACGCTGGCCCTGGAGATCATGACCTTGATCGGTCGCGCCCATTATCGCGACGAGCCGCCCTGGACCCTGGAGGCCCTCGAGAGGCATTATCCGCATGTGCAGTCCGAGGTTCTGGCGGCTCTAATGCGGTCGCTGGAGGCTCAAGGGTTGATCGTAGCGACCCATGAGGAGCCGCCAAGCTACGTGCCTGGCCACGACATAGAGACTATTAGCCTGAGGGAGGTGATGAGGGTGGCGCGCGGGGCAGCAGCGGGAACCGGCTCCGACCTCACCGCCGTCAGTGCAGTAATGGAACGGGTCGATGCAGCCATTGCCCGGGTGTTAGCGGAGCGGACCGTTAAGGATCTGGCCCTAAGCGGGCAGGTACAGAAAAAGCAGGTTCCCGCGGCATCTGGCTCAAGCGAAGTATAGGAAAATCCAACGCGATTTCGCGTACCTACATCTCGGATTGGCCTTCTAGTAATGATTGACTGCGATTGGCAATCCACGTTCTTTGCAAAGCGAAAGTGGCCAAACTTGTAAGAATTACTCGCCCGTTTCGGCCCCCCACCTTTCGCATCCCACAGAAAACCAGCTCGGTCTTCACCCTGGGTATTCCCATGGCCTCGAGCTCCCACATGACCAGAGTCCCGGTCGCATCCTGGGTAAGCGTCTGATCGACGCGCAGCGCGATGCTCTCGCCCGCCAGTATGTGGCCCTCGATCAGATGCGACTCGATCAACTTTTGCGTCACGTTTTTGGTCATTTGTTCCGTTTGCTCCACGAGGTAAACGCGAAATAGCCTCACAGCCGGCAGACGATCTGGCCGAGCCGCTGGGTGAGCAATTTGTTCTCGCGGTAGTCGATCGGCACAACGAGTAGCGACGGGCCGCGGTGATCGAGCGCCGTGCGGATGGCCGGGCGCAAATCGCGCGAGCGCTCGACCACCTGGTACTGCCAGCCGAACGCATCGGCCAACGCCGGCCACTTCGGATTGCCGAACGTCATGTCGATGTGCCGACCAAACTCGGTATCCTGCTTCCAAGTGATCAGACCGTAATCGTGATCCTCCCAGACCATCACCGTGATGTCCGAATCAAGCCGCCGAGCCGTCTCCATCTCGTGCACATTCATCAGAAAGTCGCCGTCGCCTGTCAGCGCAAAAATGTGTCGATCGGGATGGACCAGATGAGCGGCAATCGCGCCAGGCAGCGGCATGCCCATGGCGCAGAAGCCGTTTGAGATGAGGCAGGTGTTCGGCTCATGGCAGTGCCAGTAGCGACCAACCCACATTTTGTGCGCGCCGACGCCGCACAAGAGAATATCTGGTGGTGCAAGTTCCTCCCGCAGATCCCAGAGAACTTTTTGGGGGCGAATCTTTCCCTCCGTGTCGTCGTCTTTGTGTTCGGCAAAGTCGTCGAGCATCATCTGTCGCGTCCGCTGCTGGCGTGCACGGTCGATCTCCGGCGCTCCAAGCACTTCGGCACGTTGGTTCAGCAGCTCGAGCGCGTGGGCGACGTCGCCGATCAGCTCCACTTCGGGATGATAATAGGCGTCGATCTCAGCCGGTGCGAAATCGATGTGAATGTTGGTCTTCTCGAGCTGGAAATTCCACAATCGAGGCGGGTACTCGGCCATGTCGTAGCCGATGGTGATGGCCAAATCGCTGTCGGCAACGTGTTGAGTAAGTTGGTCGTGCTGTTGCAGACCGATTGTGAACAGGCAGTAATCGGCATCCCTGTCGACGCAGCCCTTGCCCATGAACGTGCTGATGACGCCGATCCCGGTCTTTTCGCAGAGGCGGCGAAGCTCGCAACTCGCCCGGCGGCGAATCGTTCCATTGCCGGCAATGATCACCGGCCGCCGCGATGCACGTAGCAGCTCAAACGCCTGGTCGACGCTCTTGTCGTCCGGCCGCGGACGGCGGAAACGACGCGGCTGAAGTGGCTCTCCGGTTGCCTCTTGGCCAGCGATCTCTTCCGAAAGTTCGATGTGCACGGCCCCCGGTTTCTCCGATCGGCATACGCGCACTGCCTTCCGCACCACTTCAGGGATGTCGTTCGGATGCTTGATACTGTTCGCCCATTTCGTGATGGGCTGATACATGGCGACGACGTCGATGATCTGGTGACTCTCCTTGTGCTGGCTCTGGAGGTCGCCCTGGGCGGTGAGGACCAGCATGGGCGAGCGATCCATCGTGGCATTGGCCACTCCGGTGACCAGATTGGTCGCTCCGGGACCAAGCGTGCCCAGGGCAACGGCTGGGTTACCGGTCAGCCGGCCATAGATGTCCGCCATGAAGGCGGCGCTCTGTTCGTGGCGTGTCAGGAGGAAGCGGATGCTGGGCGATGCATCGAGCGACAACAAGAAATCCGCATTTTCCTCCCCAGGCACACCAAACACGTACTCGATTTGCTCTTTTTCCAAGCAGCGAACAAGCAGTTCGGAGGCCTTCATCGTTTGTTCCCGGTTCCCGCACGCTCCAAACGCTCAGCATACCATCCGCCGGCTCGATTAGCGCAAAGGTCAGTGCCGATAGAGACGCTGACTCGCGGCACACTTCGCTCCGTTGAGATCCAAGCACCTCGTCGCGGCGGCTTATGTCGAAAAATTAAAAGCGCATTGCCGGTGATAAATCACGCCGGGCGGATTATCTACCTGGTAGCCGACTCCAGTAAGACGCAAATTCTCAAACAATTGCTTCGCCGCGGTCCCGAATCAGATACATTCCCCGCCGCTCGCGTGAACCCGATCGTGGCAGTTGACAACGCCGCAGCTTCGCTCTTGTCGCTCTTGTAGCGGCCCCGCGGCAAGGTGACCGTCAATTCCAACTCTTCTCTTGCTCTGGCACGGTGGGCGTGCGGCTTCAACGGCGTCGCTCGTGGGCTGCATCTCGTCGACGGCAACCCTGTAAAAATTACGCGCCGCTTGTAACTCTTACCGATAGGTCTTACCGACCGGTATCCACTCTCGCAAACGCAGAAAACCTGGAGCTCAACAGATAACCTGCCGTTTCAGCGCCTTGCACGGAATAACAGCATTCGTTGACCGGTTCGACTCGCACGCGGCACATGCGTTGCTAAAAAAAGTAGAACGAACCGTGCCACAAGCTGCCAAGAGGAATGACCACCAGAAAACGGTAGGAGGCGTAGACAACACCGGTTCTCTCTAGCAACGGTTGAGGATTGACAGTGGGATATTTGAAACGAACGGGGCTGATTCTGGTAGGGGTTGCCCTCGCCCTGGTTAGCCTGTACCTAGTGCTGGGCATCGCCTTTCCCAGGTTTTTCGTCGACCTGTGGTGGTTTGATTCTCTGGGCCTGGGATCCTTCTTTTGGAAAAAACTGCTGTACCGCTATCTGGTCTTCGCAGTCGTAACCTTGGTCTTTTTTTCCATCTTTTTTGTGAACTTCAGGATCGCCGTACGATACATCGACCCGCAAGCCCGTCCTGGATCAAGGTTCAGGCACCTGCGCAGGGGCTCGCTGATGGTCTACCTCCCCCTATGCCTGGTCCTTGCCGCCGCCATCGCCCTTCCGCTTTTTTATCGATGGGAGGGGGCGTTACTGTACTTTTTTGCACCCGACAGCGGTATGCGCGATCCGGTCTACGGTAATGACATCAGCTACTACCTATTCGCCCTTCCCATCTATCTGCTGGTACTGTCAGAGCTACTGGTAGCTCTTATCTTGGTATTCCTGGGTACGGCGCTGCTCTACTGGTCGGAGCATCGGCTGTTGGCCCCGCGTGGCCAAAGCATCGCGCGCGGCGCCAGGGTGCATCTGAGCCTGTTGGTGGGTCTCATCTTCTTTGCCGCCATGGGCTTTTTTATCTTAGAGCGCCATCTCTTATTGTACGACGACAACCACATGCCGCTGTTTTTTGGACCGGGTTACGTGGAAATGCATGTGACCTTGCCGCTGATCTGGGCTTCGATCATCACCCTGATGGGCGCCGGCGTGGCCGTGGTCAGCCGTTTTTTCACCCACAAGGGCTTGGTGCCCGCGGTTCTCTTCTTGGGCCTGTTTGGCGTCTCTCTGGCGATCCGCTATACGGGGGTATTGCCTCGAGCGATCCAGGAGCTTGTCGTGGAGCCGAACCGAATCGCGAAGGAGACCCCCTTCATCGCACACAAC
Organism: Gammaproteobacteria bacterium; assembly: GCA_050725475.1. Classification (GTDB taxonomy): domain Bacteria; phylum Pseudomonadota; class Gammaproteobacteria; order JBOHHR01; family JBOHHR01; genus JBOHHR01. Next base: position 10,624 of record JBOHHR010000010.1, read on the forward strand.
ATCGAGGCAACGCTGGCGGCGTACAATCTCAAGCAGGTTGAACTGCGCGCCTATGAGGTCAAGCGCCCGCCATGGGACAGCGCCTCACCAGAAGTGCGCATGAGCTTGCAAACCGTTCCGTTGTGGGACCGGGAGGTTTTGCTCCCCACCTACACCCAGCTACAGGCGTTGCGGCCTTACTACGAATTCCCCGCTATCGACGTCGATCGATATACAGTCAATGGCATTTACCAGCAGGTTTTTCTATCGCCTCGAGAGATCAACCTGAACAAACTGCCCGAGGGTGCGATGAGCTGGGTCAATCGCTGGCTGCAGTACACGCACGGCTACGGCGCGGTGATCTCGCAAGCGAGCCAACTGGGGAAACAAGAGCCTACGTGGTTCATGCAAGGCCTGCCGCCGCACTCCGAGCCCGAACTGCGCCTCGAACAGCCGGCCGTATACTATGGATTGAGTGCGTATCGCCCTGCCATTGCGCCGAATGAGGCCGGCGAAGTGGATTATCCGCTCGGGACTACGCTCCTACGCTCGGACTATAAAGGCAGCGGCGGGATCCCTATCTCCAGCCTGTTTCGCAAGCTCGTGTTCGCGCTCTACCACGGTGACAAAAACATTTTCTTCACGACCCTAACCACGGGCGACAGCCGCCTGCTGCTCAGACGTAATATCATCGAGCGCATCGAGAAGCTCACTCCGTTTCTTCGCCTGGACGGTGACCCTTATGTCGTGGTCACTCGCGAAAGAATGTATTGGATCCAGGACGCCTACACCGTTTCGAGGTGGTTTCCTTACTCCACCCGCTATCAGAAGTCCGTTAATTACATCCGAAACGCGGTGAAGATTGTGGTGGATGCCTACAATGGAACGGTAGACTACTACATCGTCGATCCGAGCGATCCGATCATCACAGCCTATAGCCGATTGTATCCGAGCTTGTTTAAGCGGTTTGCAGAAATGCCGGGAAGGCTAAAAGCCCATGTTCGATACCCCAAGGACCTGTTCGACATGCAGATCCACATCTACGCCAAGTACCACCAAAATCCAAAGCAGCTATTCAACCACGAAGACCAGTGGCAGATCCCGCAATTAAACACAGCCGCGTGGGGCGAAATCGAGCAACAGATCAGGGGCTCTCTTTCACGCTACCTCACCCTTAATCTCATCGACAGAAAACGATTCGAGTTTGTCTTGATGGCCCCCTTGACGCCTAAGGGACGAGACAACTTGCGCGCCATGGCGGTTGCGGGGTGCGACGAGGAAAACTATGGACGGCTCCTGGTGTATAGCTTTCCCAAAGGCACGTTGGTCTATGGTCCGGCGCAGATCAACAGCTTTATCCATCAAAACCCGGACATCGCGCGACGGTTCACCCTATGGGCTGATACTTCGCGGGTGATACAAGGCCAGCTCACGCTGATACCGGTCAGCGGCGTTGTCCTGTACATTCAACCGATATACCTAGCAGCCAGGACCGCGAACGCGATCCCCTTATTGGAGCGGGTCATTGTCAGCTCCGGACAGACAGTGGTCATGGAG
>JBOHHR010000011.1:0-2838 GCA_050725475.1 Gammaproteobacteria bacterium
TTGGCATAGGCGAGCGAGGAGCGTTTGGGGGCCACGATCCCGAGATGCGAGAGCTTCCCCTCGCAGGTCGATAAACCGTGACAGATTTCCCGCAGCGAATGGGCACGCCCAGAACAGCATCGCCACAAACTGCCCCCAGGAGGAAAACCCACGTGCGTGCCGCTCCGCCTGGGTCTCCCTGACCAGCCGCTCAAATTCACTGCGTGGAAAGAGCTTGAGGATCTGACTAAACATGCTGCAGAATCGATTCACGTTGGGCCTCCTGTTGCGGTGACGGTTAGATGAACTCAGAAATCCACTAAACCATATCCCGATAGGAGGCTCAACTTCTAAAAGCTAATTTGGACAAGAGTGACTATGTTTGCTAAAGCCTTTAAAAAAGTCCTCTGTCGGCCCTTCTATCGACTCCGACTACTGTGACCTCGGTCACGCGCCGCTTGGGCTTAGCGCGGCCGCTGTCCCGAATCCTAGAAGAGCACTAACCGCTTGACAGCAACCACAACGCCCCGCATGAATCTGCCGGCACGAACAGAGGTGCTCATCGTGGGCGCCGGCCCCCCCGGGCTCATGCTCGCTAACGAACTCCGTCGGTGGCGGGGGGTTCGCACACTCATCATCGACTGGAACCTCGGCCCTTCGCTCGCAACCAAGGCCCTCGGCGTGCAAGCACCCACGCTCGAGATCTACCCAGAGATCGGGATCGCCGAACACGTGATTGAGCGCGGACAGCGTGCGAGCGCTGTTAATCTCTGGGTCCAAGGGAAGCGCGCGGCGGCGCGCGGGTGCCCTTGGAATATGTAAACTCTCCAAGGCTTGCCACAACGCCCGCTCTTCGTTGGCCGTCTCTCTCCTCGGGGCTTACAATGCTCAGCCAATGGCTGTGATCCGGCCGCAGACGGCAAGGTTATGGCAAGCCACGATATCCCGTGGGAAGCCCTTAAGAAATTGCGGTTTGGGTACGCCCCACCCATCGGGCATGAAACGCCAAGCGCTTGATCGGAAGGGCCATTATTTCGCGTGAGGACTTGGCCTGTGGCTTGCGAGTCACCGGCATTAGCAGAGAGAAAGTGCTATGACAGTCTCCATCCGACCCCGTAAATCGCCGCAGCCGTGGTTCGGCTGGGTGCCGATCCTTCTAAGCTTGGCCGCCGTCGGGCCTGGGCTAGCCGCCGGATCTCAATCGCTGCACCACACGTTCGACGCCGTGCTGCGCGCGCATGTGGCAGAGGGCGATGTTAGTTACCCCGGCATTGCGGGCGATGTGCGTTTCGCCGAATACCTACAAAAGCTCGCTCGGATCGACCCTGACGCGCTGGCAACCCGCGAGGAAAAGCTTGCTTACTGGATCAATGCCTACAACGCCTTCGCCATCAAGGGGATCTTGGGCGGCTCTTCGCCCAGCACCCTGTTCGGGCGCGTGGCTTATTTTAAGCTCAGAGAATACCGCGCCGGTGGGCGCGACATTAACCTCTACGATCTGGAGCGCAAGGTTCTGATCCCCATGGGCGATCCCCGCATACATTTCGCCATTGTATGCGCCTCGCAGTCCTGCCCCTGGCTGCGGTCAGAAGCCTACACCCCAGATCGGATCGAGCAACAGCTCGATGACAGCGCCCGCCAGTTCATCAACGATCCGAGCCGCAACCACTTCGACAGTGCACGCAAGGTAGCTTATCTTTCTCAGATCTTCGACTGGTTCGCGGAGGATTTCGAACGCAACTCGGGCTCGGTCCTGGGCTACCTAGCACCCTACCTCAAAGACCAAAGGCTCGCTCGAGAACTGAAGAATGGGGAGTATACCATCAAACATCTAGACTACAATTGGAACCTGAACGGCACACCCCCAGAGGACTAGCGTTCTTCCAGCCCCGATGCGACTCGTCCCCAACGAAAGCAAACAGGTCGAGACCAGGCACCGCCTCCCGCTTGGCTACGAGGGGTCGTATGATCTCCGTCATCGTCCCGGCCTATAACGAAGAGAAGACGCTGCCGGGCACGCTGCGCGCCTTGTTTCAACAACCCGGCGTGTTCGAAGTGATCGTCGTGGATGGTGGCAGCAGTGATGGCACACGTGCGATCGCTGGCGCCCGCGCGGCTGTGCGCTTATTGACCGCGCCCAAAGGACGCGCCTCGCAGATGAACGCAGGCGCTAGGGCCGCACGCGGTGAGTGGCTGCTGTTCCTGCATGCCGATACCCTTCTGCCTGAGAATGCCTTGTCCCGGTTGAACCAATGGGAAGCCGACCCATATTATCAGGCGGGAGGGTTCACCCAGCGATTTTCCGGAGATGACTGGCGCTTGCGCCTGGTCTCGTTGCTGGATAATTTCCGCTGCCGGCGCACCGGAATCATATTCGGCGATCAAGCGCTGTTCGTGCGCCGCGTTTTATTCCAAAACCTGGGTGGATTCCCCGTACAGCCCATTTTGGAAGACGTCGCTTTTTGCCAGAAGCTGGTGCAGGCGGTCAACCCCGTTATGCTCGTGTGTGATCACCGACTCGCGCAAGTTCGTGCAGAGCGGTATTTGGCGCAGCCTTTACCGCTGCTTGGCGATCTTGACCCGCATCGAGCTGGGTCTCCCGATCGCGCGCTCGTACCCCTTCTTTGAGGACATTCGCTGATGGGGGTACCGGCCGCGGTCAAACCCGCGCTTAATCTCCTGCGAGGCCGTCCGATCTTGGCCGTGTTCGAGATCTGCCTGCGCTGCAACTCCGCTTGCGGCTATTGCGATCTGCCTCTGAACCTCGGGCGCTACGAGATGAAGCGCGACGAAATCCAACGGGTTTTCCAACACCTCTATAGCGAGGGACTGCGCTTTGTGTTCGTTCAGGGAGGAGAA
>JBOHHR010000012.1:0-4122 GCA_050725475.1 Gammaproteobacteria bacterium
CGATATCATCCGGTTCGTGCCAGACCCGGGAGCAACGAGCGTTACTGCCCAGAACACCGGCGAGCAAACCGGATACGGGTTGGAGATCGAGGCGGATTGGCACGTCACTCCCTATTTCAGCCTGCTCGGAAACTACGCGTTCCAGATTTCGGAAGACGATACGAGCAACGAAGACGCGGGCAACGCGCCCCATCACCAAGTGTATGCGCGAGCGGACTGGGAGTTTCTGCCGAACTGGCATTTCCATCCCCAGGTAAACTGGATCGTGGACCGCGATAGAGTGGCGGGAGACAACCGTCCCGAGATCGATGACTACAGCACGGTGGATCTCACGCTGCGAAGGATTGGGATTCATAACCATTGGGATGTTGCCTTTGTGGTGCGCAATTTATTCGATTCCGATGTGCGCGAGCCTAGTCTTGCCGGAATTCCTGCCGCATCGATCCCCAACGATCTGCCTCAGGCCGGGCGCAGCTTCTATGGCGAGGTGAGGTTTAGGTTCTGATTGTTACTCACGTGTCGCTTTAGTTGCTACGAGCCGATGCGCCGTGATCGACAAAAATTTATAGGCAGTGACCCAGTCAAAAAGCTATCCTCCATGTCGTCACGCCTATGCGTCGCTTTTTCGTTGCTCGGCCTTTTCTCGGCCAGGCCCATCGGCGCAGAAACCGTTGCCGTGGTCTATCCTGAAACTCGGGAACCGTATCAAAGCATCTTTCTAAGCATCATAGAAGGCATCGAAAAAGGGAGTCGATTCCCGATAAAGGAATATGTGCTGAAACCCGATGAGCCCGTTGAGAACATCCTTGGCTGGTTAACCCAGGAAGGCATCGGGACGCTTATCACGCTGGGCGCGAGCGGGTTTGAGCTTGCCGATAAATTACCGGACACGCTGCGGCCTGTTGTCGGCGCTGTGCTGATAGATCCGGACACGGCAACGCGAGACGTCATGGGCATTACCCTCGCGGCTGATCCCGAGGTCGTTTTCGAACGCTTGAAAAACCTGAGCCCGGCAACGACACGGGTCAATGTGGTGTACAACCCCGAGCGAAACGCATGGCTGATCAAGCGCGCGAAACAGGCGGCGCAACGACGGGGGTTGACGCTTCGGACCTTCCCCGCCAAAAACATCCGCGAATCAGCCTTAGTGTACCGTGAGATATCGCAGGACGTACGGGCTCAGGCTGATGCCATCTGGCTATTGCAAGATGAGACCACCCTGGATGAACAAGCCGTTTTGCCGTTTATACTCAAAGAGGCTTGGGATAAAAACCTAGTGGTCTTCTCCAGCAATCCAACGCACGTGAAGCGGGGGGCCTTATTCTCACTCTATCCCGATAACGTGGGCATGGGGCGCAGTCTCGCCTCAATGGCGACGAAAGGCGCAAGCACCGGAAAACAGGACATTGTTCCACTAAAGGACTTGTCAACGGCGGTCAATCTGCGCACGGCCGATCATTTGGGGCTGGACTTGTCGAGCCGAGACCAGAGCCAGTATTCCCTGAGCTATCCCTGACGACACGTGGCTGGATCAGTGGACGAATTGAGATCGGTTATCGCGAGGGCTAGGGGTATCAGCTTCCGCCAGCAGTTGGTGCTGGTCTTCACTATCGGTATCGCTTGCCTGGCGTTGGTTTCGTCCCTGGCCACCTCCACCCTCTCCAATAGGCTTCTACGCGGCCAGATCATGGAGCAGGGACAGCAAGCCACCCAGACTTTGGCCGCGCAGAGCACGCTGGCCTTGCTCTACCAAAGCCCGGAAAACGCCGAAGAGGCAACCGAGGCGATACTGGCCTTTCCCGGGGTGCGGGGTGTGGGCGTTTTTAATCTGGCTCATAAGGCACTGCTATCTAAAGGCGTCGCCAGCCTACCCCCCGGGGGTCTCGCGCAATGGCCAGAGCGCCTAGAACTGGATCAAGAAACAAAGGATCACTGGTATTTTGTCGCACCAGTGCACGCCCGAGGGGGCAGCAAGGAGGACCGACACTCGCCGTTCGCCGGCAGACCGCACGCGGCCGAGCTCCTCGGGTACGTGCGCGTGGTGATGGGAAAGGAAGACATACACGCCCTGGCGGGCGAGATCCTGGGGACAAATCTGGGCGTATCCATCGCGCTTGCCGCCCTGCTGCTATTCATCTTGCTTGCGACCACGGCACGGCTGACGACGCCGCTCGGGAATCTGGCCGCCATCATGAAGCGTGCAGAAGCTGGAGAAATACAGGTGCGCGCGAAGCTGCAGGGAACAAAAGACATCGTCGAGATGGAAAACGCGTTCAATACCATGATGGCGGTTCTTGAAGCGCGCGAAGTCGAGCTTGAAAAAGCGCGAGACGCGGCCTTGGAGCTGGCGCGCATCAAAAGCGAATTCGCCGCCAATGTAAGCCATGAATTGCGCACGCCTTTAAGCGGCGTCTTGAGCATACTCGACCTGCTGCACGACATGGGGCTTACGCCGAAACAGCGCGAATACGTTGCACTGGCGACAAACGCGGGCGAATCCCTGCTGCATCTTATCGAGGACATCCTGGATTTCTCCCGCATCGAAGCGGGTAAGATGGCGCCGCTTACGGTCGATTTTTCTCTGCGCGGGCTTCTCGATGAGGTCCTCGCCTTAATGAGCGGGCAGGCGGAGCGCAAACACTTGGATCTCGGCTATGTCCTCGGCGATGAGGTCCCTGCCATTGCGCGCGGGGAAGCCGCCCGTATCCGCCAGATCTTGATCAATCTCGTCGGCAACGCCATTAAGTTTACAGAGCGGGGTGAAGTCGCGATCGAAGTCAACGTAGACGCGATTATTGAAGACCGGGTATCGCTGCGGTTCGAAGTCAAAGACTCCGGGATCGGAATCGCGCCAGAGGCACAAAAACACATCTTCGAAACCTTTACCCAAGCGGACGGATCGACCACGCGCAAGTACGGCGGCACCGGTCTCGGCTTAGCCATCTGTCGCAAGCTCGCCCACTTGATGGGGGGCGACATCGGGGTGCAGAGCGAGCCGGGTAAGGGCAGCTTGTTTTGGTTTACGGTGCCCTTAGACCAAGCTACTTCGGAGCAAGCCCCCCAAGCCCATAGGGACAGTAGCATAACGGCCGTCTTGCGAATGCTGATCGTAGACGATAGCGAGGTCAACCGCCGTTACTTGCGACAGACCCTAAGTCGGTGGGGGATCCATTCCGACGCCGAGCCCAGCGGCGCGCTCGCGTTAAAGAAGCTGTCGGATGAGCAGGGACCACGCTACGACATCTTGTTGGTCGACGAAGAGATGCCCTTCATGGGCGGGCACGAATTAGCGCGCGAGCTCGGGAGCGACGGGAAATACGCAGGCCCCAAAATCATCATGATGACGACCCGCAGCCTAAGCGTTCAGGAAAGAGACCTTCCTCTGAACATCATCGGACAACTCGCTAAGCCCGTTCGAGATTCCGCTTTATACGACTGCATCGTGACCAGCGTTGCTAAGAGAAAGGACGTGCTTGACGTAGCGCTCATCCATCCTGAACCCACGCGCTCTCGCCTTAGCCCTAGCCATGTGGGCACCCGGGTATTGGTGGCCGAGGACAATCGAGTGAACCAGCAGATTGCTTCCGGAATGCTGAGCCGACTCGGCTGCAAGGTGGAGATCGCCGCGAACGGAAATCTGGCCCTAGAGCACTTGGACCGACAATCCTTCGATCTCGTGCTCATGGATTGCCATATGCCGGAGCTCGATGGCTATGAAGCCAGTAAACGCATTCGCGCCTTGGAAAACGGCAAAGTGCGCGTGCCCATTATTGCCATGACGGCAGACGTGTACCAGGGCGTCGTCGATAACTGCCTGGCGGCCGGTATGGACGACTATCTACCCAAGCCGCTGAAGCTCGCGAGCTTACGCGAAAAGCTTACTCGATGGGTAACGCCCGGAGCAGGCGAGCTAGAAAGCGAAACGGTGACGGACAACGCGGGATCCGATGAAGCTGAGCAGCCTCTCGATGGCATTCAGCTGGGTGAATTACGTGCGAGCATTGGTGCTGCTTTCCAAGGCATGGTGGCGACCTTTTTGGAAGATGCCCCCCTGCACCTCGAGTCGATCAAAAAAGCCATTGCCGAGGGAGATGCGAACTCGCTGCACGAGCTGGGACATAG
>JBOHHR010000013.1:0-2707 GCA_050725475.1 Gammaproteobacteria bacterium
GGCAATTCGCGAAACAAACGATCTTGTTCGTCCCAACTGAGCGGGTGTGGTCTGCGTCTGTTGTGATCGGGCAGCAGCTTGATCTTCGGTGCCGCTGGCAACCACGTTAGTCCATGCTCGTCCATCCATTCCGTTGCCGCCAAGTTCAAGATGTGCCGAACCACTTTCAAGGCATGGTTGATCGTTCCCGCCGTCCGTCCTTGGTGTTGTCGGTCCGTGATAAATTCGGCGAGCACACCCGTGTGCAATCGATCGAGCGGTATTGCGCCAATGTACGGCATGATTGCCTTCAGTCTCCCCGAATCGTCCCCGATGCTTCGCTTATGCAGGTTTTCGCGCAAATACTTAATCGCAGCTTCCTGGAACGTGCGCGAAGGGCGCACTCCATAAACCTTGACCTGGCGTAGCTGCTCCATGCGCCGGGCTAGGTATCTTTCGGCCTCTTCGAGGTCGCCTGTGCCACAGCTTTCGCAAATTCGCTGTCCATGGACGACCTTGTCGATGTGGTAGACGTACTCGATGCGCGAGCCGTCTTTCCGGATCGGCCTCCTAACGAGGCCGGGCGAGCGTTTTCTACCCATTGCTGGTCTCCTTTCGCCGCCGGCCTCCCGTTGCGGCGCTTATAATCCTCCCACCACGCATCCAGTTCAAGCCGGTCGAAGGCGACACCCTGGGAACCGATTTTTACCTCGGTGACCAGAGGTCGAACTTCGGTGTCGAAGCGAGTTCGGTCCATGCCGAGATAGCTGGGGGCATCGCGATGTCGGATCACTCGGGGCAGAAACACGAGCCAGCCCTACCGATAATCACCTTCCAAGGTACACCGCGGTAATTTGCTCTCGCTCATGCCCGAGCTCGCGGCTGATGGCGAGCCGGGCGTCCCGATCCAGCCGCTTCTGATCCGCGGTCAGCTCGGCTGATTTCGGACCCCCAGCGGCCGGAGCTTTCCAGCCGGTGAGCTCTTGATAGCGGCTCTGCGCGTATTCATGACGCAGCCCGTGCAGATGGGAGAGACCCGCACGCACGGTTTGCTTTTCATAGACGTGCTTTTGTTGCACATAGGAACGATGGCCGGGGATCAGAGAGCCCCGCCCGGCGAGACGGTGGACTCGAGTTAACACCTCCCGCTGGGCTTCGGTACGCACTGGAATCGCACGCTCCTTCGATCCCTTGGTCCAAGAGGGTTTCAGCACCAGCGTGTCGCCCCGGTCGGCATAGCGCGGGATGAACTTGATCGCCTCTTCCCGGCGCAGCCCAAATGCCCGCTGCAGCTCGAGGCTGACGCGCACGTGCGGATCGGCGATCCGCTCCAAGGTATCCTTTTGGAGCGTGAGCGCCTTGCTCTCGTTGCTCACAAACTGCCGTCTGGCGATCCCGTAGTGGCCGTTCGAGTGCGCGATCACGGAGGTTTTTCCGATCTTTTCCGTCCACCAGCGCAGGGCGCTCATGCGGTTCTTGATGGTCCCTGCGGATACCGGCCGCCACCCGTGCGGCTCATGCCCAAACCGCCACACCCGCACCAAGGCCTCCACGTGTTTCTGCTTCAATCCATGTACCCGCAAGTTTCGGTAGCCCAAGACGTGCAGCTGATCGGCGATCTGGGCCAAGGATCGCTCCCGATCGGCTTGGGTGCGGTAGCTCCCGTCTCGATTGGCACGACAGAGTTGCTTCAACTCAAAGTTCAAATCGCGCATTGCGTCCCCTTGGATGTTGACCTTGCAAAACCATGGCTCAGACAGCGTGCGTTGATCGTTCAGGCTCCAATCGGTGCATTCAGTCGGCTCAGTGTTTCTGACCAGCACCGGGTCTTCCCCGGGCGATCCGCTCATGGCGGCGTGGGTCGATGGGCACCACCCCGTGAACCTGAAAGCGCCTAGTTAAAAGGCCTGCTCGGCCCTCGCCTGGTGGCGAGTGACCGAACAGTGGTGATCAACGTGACCCTACATAGGCGCTGTCTGAATCAATAGCCTCTAAACTACCTCCTTAACCGATCAAAAGATCACTGACCACAACGAAAACTTCCTGCTCCCTAATCCGTAAGAGCGAGTCTGAGCTTGGATCGAAAAACCCATGCTCTAGTCCTGTTTACCCATTCCTTGCCTCTCTACGGAAAACAATTCGCAGACAAACTCCGTTACCGCTTCTTTGTCGTTATCCCGACTTCCATAAACAATCAAAGCCGAAGCCACCAAAGAGACCTCCAGTCTGTATCCCTTTACCCTCATGCCTTTCCCGATCCGCTTCGCTGCCTGATAAGCGTTTTCCGTGATCCGTATGCGGCGCATCCTCGGTGCCTCGCTACTCGAACATCTGTCCAATCTTCCATTGCGATCCAGAAAAACGTCGCCTTCCTCGAACTCCTCTGATCGCCCTATGCTGTGTGTCCGTCACCCTAACTTTCATCCTGATCCATTGCATCCAGTACCCTAAGTCCCTCGATACGCCCGCTCCCTAAGTCCTTCGATCAATCCATCATCATGCCGAATCGTTTCACCGCCTTGGCTCCGTCTAGGCTAATGCATCCATCTATCCTCAGGTCCCAAACTTCCCTTCGCTTTCCCAATCCCGTTTCACGTTTCCCAATGATCCAAATAAGCCACTTCTTCCGATAACCTGCCTCTGCTACCAAACCCTTAAAGCTTTCTTGGATCTGGCTCGTGGGCACCTGTGCACCAAAAGCTCTGCCCGAACGAAGGCACAGCACGGG
>JBOHHR010000014.1:0-3950 GCA_050725475.1 Gammaproteobacteria bacterium
ACGGGCACGGCGGACAATAACACCGGCGTCAGCACCTGGTTGGTGAAGATCGCGGCGGCCACACCCAAGCTCGCTGTCACCGCCATCTCGCGGATGATGGGAACGGGAATAAGCCAGAGAGTGAGGAAACCTACCCCGTCGCTGGCCAGCGCTACCGCGCCGGGGACTAACATCTGGCGGAAGCTGCTGCGGGCCGCGTCGAGGCTCTCGGCGCCCGCAAGCCGCTCGGCGCCGAATCGGCTCACCATCTGGATCCCGTGGCTGACCGCGATGGCGAAGACCAGAAACGGCACCAGAATTCCCATCGGATCGATGCCGTAGCCGAGCAGCGCCAGGAGCCCGAGCTGCCAAATTACCGCGATCACGGACGAGCCTAGCGTGACCAGGGTGAGCGCGACCGAGTGCGCATAGAGATAAACGAGCAGCGCCGTGGTGGCAAAGCTCAAGCCGAAAAACACCGCCGCGTGCCGGGCGCCCGCCGCGATGTCCCCGACCATCTTGGCAAAACCGATAATATGGATCTCGAGATCCGGGTGGAGAGCGCCGAAACGGGCCCGTATATCGATCTCCAAGCGCTGCGCCACTTCGACGTAGTCGAGCCGTTGCCCGGTCTCGGGATCGATCTCCATCAGCTGGGCGCTCACCAGTGCCCCGGAGAAATCGTTGGCCACCAGCCTTCCGAGAATACCCGCTTTCCGGATGTTGCGGCGTACGCGCGCAAAGCCCTCCCGATCCGGGCGAAAATCGCTAGGGATCACATTACCGCCGGCGATGCCATCCTCGACCACCTCGGTGTAACGCACGTTAGGCGTAAACAAAGAGCTGAGCTGGGCGCGGTCAACGCCGGGCAGAAAGAACACCTCATCAGTCACCGCGCGCAAGGTGTCGAAGAATTCCGCAGTGAAGATGTCTCCATTCTTGACCGCAAGCGCGACCAGGATCCGGTTGGCGCCGCCGAATTCGTTTTGATACTGGGTGAATGTTCGGATGTAGTCGTGATCCAGCGGTAGGAGCTTGCCGAATCCCGCATCGATGCGCAACGCGAGAGCGGAGTAGCCCAAACCGCCGGTCACCGCGGCGAACACGGAGACCACCAGCACGCGATGGAAGAAGATAAAGCGATCGAGGGCGGCGATCATTCGCGCGCTGCTCCCACAGCGCTAAGAACGGGCACGAACCGGCGTATGCCGCGTTCCCCGACCAGGAACAAGGCCCGGTGCTGCGAACCGGCGATGGCCGCAAATCCTGCTCGATCGGGTTCCAGCTGCGGCGTAAAGCTCTGCCCACCGTCCCGACTGAGGAGCACCACCCCACCGAGCCCGGCGAGCACCAGGGTCCCATCGCTAAGGCGCACACCCGTGGTTAGGGTCTCGTCCGTACCGGTAGGGATCGCTGTCCAACCGGCGGGGTCCAAGCGATACAGGTGACCGCGCAGTCCAAAGACCAGCGCTGCGTTGTCATCGAGCGGCAGCACGCCGGAGAAAGAGCCCGCATAGGGGGAGGGCAGGGCCCGCCAGGAACGTCCACGGTCGTCGGAGCGAAATACGGTCCCGCGCTCGGCCGCGAGATAGAGCCGCCCGCTCTCCGTGGCCGCAATGTGGTTGAGGTGCGATCGGTTTCTGGGAGGTCGAAGGCGCTGGGATCGCCACCACGCCCCGCCGCAGCACCCCCTCCATCCGCTCCACCATCAGGCCCGGCTTGATAAATGTCCAGCGTCCGCCGCATCCAACGCTCGCCGCCGTCTGTGCTTTCCAGCAAAAGTCCGTAAGCGCCTACCGCGAGGCCATGCCGCTCATTGGCAAACCACACATCAAAGAGCGCCCGCTCTCCCTCGCGCTCCGCGTGCACGCGCCGCCAGCGGCGGCCACCGTCCGTGCTGCGCAGGATGGTCGCGTCATGCCCGACCGCCCACCCAAGATCCTCGCCGAAGAAGGTAATCCCGGTGAGCGTCGCGCCCTTCGGCGCCTCGGCCCGATGCCAGCTCGCACCCCCATCCTCGGAAAACAGGATATAACCCCGCTCCCCGACGGCGACGATGCGAGGGCCGGTTACGGCCACATCGAGCAAGAGCAGGCGCGAGGCGAGCGGTGTGGAAACGCCGGGATCGGCGACTTCACCGGCGTAAAGTGGCCGCGCGGCGTTGGCCAAGAGCAGCAGCGCGCTCAATAGCCAGCGTGCAGGCGGCTTTAGGGTACGTCGATTAATTTGGCTCTTCCGCGGAATCTGTGGGTGGTCCCGCCGTTGGCGCCTGCCGCCTCTTTCCCGCTATCGAGTCCCCTTGAGGCGCAAGCCGGCCGGCGTGAACTCGCTGGGTCGGAGCGGGCGGTTGAACTCGTACATGGGATCGTCGTTGTCGAGACCGAGGGCCAGATAGCGCCCTTGCTGCAAATCGGTGTGCACCTCTAAGGTTGTCCCTAAGGCGGGCAGATCGTAGTAGTTAATGGCATGACCTTCGGAGACGCGCCAGAGCTGATCGCGGTTGTCGTACTGATCGGCGAGCAGGATCTGCCAGCTGTCCTCGTCCACATAAAACATCCGACGCTTGTAGATGTGGCGCGCGCCCGGCTTGAGCACCGCCTCCACCACCCACACCCTGTGCAATTCGTAACGGCACAGCGCTGGGTTGATATGCAAGGGTTTCAAGATCTCGGAGACCTTGGTCTGGTCGCTGTGCAGCCGATACGCGTTGTAGGGAACGTACATTTCTTTTTTGCCGATGAGCGTCCAAGCGTAACGTTCCGGACTGCCGTTGAACATCTCGAACTGATCCGTGGTGCGCATTCCGTCCGAGGCGGTGCCGGGATTGTCGAAAGCGATGTGGGGGGCGCGTCGCACCCGCCGCTGCCCGGGGTTATAGCTCCAAACCTGGCGCGCCTGTCGAGATTGATCGATGGTTTCGTGGAAGAGCAATATTCCGCCCGCGAGCCGTGCGGGAGCGAGCACTTCTTGGCGGTAGAAAACAAGCCTGTTTTCCAGTCGTTCCTCGGTCATTCCGGGCAGATAAAAATGATACAAGGCTTGGTCGGCGAACTTCACTAGCTAGGGTGTAGTTGCCACCACGGGTCGGCGCCGCTTGCCCCGTACGCCGCACGATGGTATCGCCGCGGTAGTGCATGATGTGGTTCCAGATCACTTCCAGCCCGCTCTTTGGGATCGGAAACGGAATGCCCCCCACGGCGCCGGTGATCCCGTTGCCGTCGGCGGTAAGCTTGGCGGTGGCGGCTGCCTTGCGTGTGGCTTCATAGATGCGCGGCGGGACGGCGGCACTGCGGTGGGTGGGATAGACGTTGATGAAGTACGACGAGGCATAGGTTTTGAGCAGAGCCTGCTGGCCATCGCTCAGCCTCGGCAGGTATTGATCTACGTTTTGCGCCGTGATGGTGAAGGTGACTGGGTCCGAGGCGAACGGATCGGGATGGTGATCACCGGGTTTGTACCCGCTGGGCGGCGAGGTGATACCGCCTTCCCAGGCGGGGATGCTGCCCTGGGCATTGCCCGCTTTTTCCGCCCCCAGCGGGGTCAAGTCGGTGCCTAGTCGGATAAGCTCCTCGGGGCTGGCTTCGGCGCCCGCGTGCCCTGCGGCGATCCCGAGTGCCAAGCCTACCCCGTAATAAATCCCCTTTAGGGCACTTCGATTAATTCGAAGTGCCCAGCAGCGTAGGGATATGCTGCCCATTTCTCGAACAGGTAACTGTTTGAGAAATGGAGCAATGCAAAAATCGCATTTTTGCTTTGCGATGCGAAAAATCCCACGGGTGGAATTTTTCGAAGTGCCCTTTATTTTTCGAATCATATCCGTCTCTCGCCCTAAAACGAGTATTTTAGATTGAACGCCACGAAATCCCGATCGGACAGCAGATTGTGACGGCCAGCGCCGAAGAAATTCGTGTAATTGATATCCCACTCCCATTGTTGCTGGTAGGTGGCGGTCACGCCGAGCGTGATAGCCT
>JBOHHR010000015.1:0-3117 GCA_050725475.1 Gammaproteobacteria bacterium
GTTCCTGTGACTGTCTCGGCGTTTGCCGCCGTGCGACAAGCCCTGCGCCTAGCCGACGGCGCGAAACTCGACAACTTGCCGTACGTTCTGCGCGGCAAGCTCGCCGGAGGGTTGTTCGGCGGAATGCGCTTCA
Source organism: Gammaproteobacteria bacterium (assembly GCA_050725475.1). Lineage (GTDB taxonomy): Bacteria > Pseudomonadota > Gammaproteobacteria > JBOHHR01 > JBOHHR01 > JBOHHR01. The sequence continues at coordinate 134 of JBOHHR010000015.1, forward strand.
CCGACAAGGGGACGCTGAGCCTTCCGAGCGCAGGCAAGACCGGCAAGTGAGAACACGTTGACGTCCTGCCGAGGTGCGTGAACATCTTTTCGCTCAGGCTACTCACTGACCAACCACTTTCCCCTTTTGTCTGGCGTCAACTATTTTTTTCGTCGTGTTGCCGTTGCGAAATCGCGTTGATATTTCTATCCTTTGAGACATCGATTTGAACTCCGGCCGGGCCAGCACGCCTTAACAATTGCCGTTTGGCGATCGCTTGCACATCTCGTATCAGCATGTCAAAAAAGGATCGCTCAAAAGGGACAAGGAACTGATTAGCCGATGCCTCGCATTTTTGACAACATCGACCAACAGCTCCTGCCGGCCCTTCAGGAAACTCTTAACGTAGCCGAACGCGCCGATTTCTGTGTCGGATACTTCAACCTTCGGGGCTGGAAACAGATCGACCAATTTATCGGGGGCTGGGCTGGCGGCGACGGCCATTGCTGTCGCCTTCTGATCGGAATGCAGCGCCTGCCGCAGGATGAGCTTCGAGACGCGCTTCGTTTGTCGCAGCCTTCAGAGGGCATCGACAACCAGACCGCACTGCGGCTCAAACGTACCCTTGCCGAGGAGTTCCGCCAGCAATTGACGATGGGCGCGCCCACCAACGAAGACGAGATAGGCTTAAGGCGGCTAGCCGCGCAGATCAGCGCCAAAAAGGTGATGGTCAAGCTTTATCTACGTCACCCACTCCACGCCAAGCTTTACCTGCTCTTCCGAAGCGATCGGATCAACCCCAAGGTAGGCTTTCTCGGCTCCAGCAACGTGACCTTTTCGGGTCTGGCCGGTCAGGGCGAGCTGAATGTCGACGTCATGGATCATGATGCCTGCGACAAGTTGGCGGCGTGGTTCGAGGATCGCTGGAACGACCATTGGTGCCTCGACATCTCGGCGGAGTTGGCCCAAATTATCGACGAGAGCTGGGCGCGCGAAGCGCTGATCCCGCCCTACCACATCTACGTCAAGATCGCCTACCACTTAGCGCAGGAAGCCCGTGCCGGCTTGTCCGAGTTTCGCATACCGCGAGACTTCGGGAACAAGCTGCTGGCCTTTCAAACCGCCGCCGTGAAGATCGCCGCCCATCACCTGAACAAGCGCGGCGGCGTCCTGATCGGCGATGTCGTAGGCCTTGGGAAAACACTCATGGCCGCTGCCCTCGCCCGTATCTTCGAAGATGATCACGGACTCGAAACCCTAGTCGTCTGTCCAAAGAATCTGGTGCCGATGTGGGAGGACTACCGCGAACAGTACCGGATGCGGGCACGAATCGTCTCGATCAGCCGAGTAACGCATGAGCTTCCAACCCTGCGCCGTTACCGGCTGGTCATCATCGATGAAAGTCACAATCTGCGCAACCGGGAGGGCAAGCGCTTCCGGGCCATTCAGGAATACGTTCGCGAAAACGAAAGCAAGTGCATCCTGCTGTCGGCGACCCCCTACAATAAGACTTACCACGACCTCTCCAGCCAACTCCGTCTGTTCCTGCCGGAGGATGCTGACCTCGGCATCCGGCCGGAATGCCTGTTGCGCCAGGTCGGCGATGAGTTCAACCGCTTTCAGGCTCCGCCACGATCCCTCGCTGCCTTCGAGAAGTCGAGGTATGCAGACGACTGGCGCGAGTTGATGCGGCTCTATCTCGTGCGCCGCACTCGCAGCTTCATTCAGGATAACTACGCGGAGCCCGACCCGGATAATGGCCGTAAGTACCTGACATTCGAGGATGGCACCCGTTCCTATTTCCCGGTCCGCGTTCCGAAAACCATCCGCTTCACGCTTGATGACAACGACCCCACTGACCAATACGCCAGGCTTTACGCGCCCGAAGTCGTCGACATCATCGACGACCTCAACCTGCCGCGCTACGGACTGGGGAACTACGTCCACGCCGCCCCGCGTATGCCGCCCACATCGGCCGAAGCCAAAGTCCTCAACGACCTGTCGCGCGCCGGAAAGCGGCTCATGGGTTTTTGCCGCACCAACCTATTCAAGCGCCTGGAGAGCAGTGGTCAGTCATTTTTGCTCTCCATCGAGAGACACATCCTACGGAATCATGTGTTTCTGCACGCCATCGAGAATAGCCTTCCGCTGCCCATCGGCACCACGGACGCCGGGCTCCTTGATCCCCTGTCCTACGACGCCGATGTCGATGAGGAAGGCGCCATCGTCGATGTCTTCGAGGACGAGGGCAGCAACGCCGGAATCGAGAACCGTCCCCGAGCCGGGCTGACGCTCCGTTCAGAGAGCGATTTTAGGAAACGCGCCGCCGCGGTTTATCAGGTCTTTTTGACAACCGGCAAACGGCGTTTCCGCTGGTTGCCTTCGTCTCTGTTCGTGCCATCGCTGGTGAATGATCTCGCCGCGGATGCCCAGATGCTCATGGAAGTTCTCGCCCGCTCTGGCGTGTGGGACGCAGCCAGGGATGCGAAGCTTAACGCCCTGCACGAACTCCTGACCAGACGACACCAGGGTGAGAAGGTGTTGATCTTTACCCAGTTCGCGGATACGGCGCAGTACCTAGGGCGCGAACTGCGCGCACGGGGGTTAAACCAGTTTGCTGCGGTGACCGGCGAATCGAACGATCCGACCGAGCTTGCCTGGCGCTTCAGCCCGATGAGCAATGATAAGCGGGACCGGATCGCTGTGGATCAGGACCTTCGCGTGCTGATCGCCACGGACGTGCTGAGCGAAGGCCAAAATCTTCAGGACTGCGCCGTCGTCGTCAACTACGACCTGCCCTGGGCGATCATCCGTCTCATCCAGCGCGCCGGCCGTGTGGATCGCATCGGCCAGCAGGCCGTGCGTATTTTGTGCTACTCCTTCCTGCCCGCGGAGGGCGTTAACCGCATTATCCGCTTGCGGGAACGCGTACGGCAGCGGCTGCACGAAAATGCCGAGGTGGTTGGCACCGACGAGGCCTTCTTCGAGGACGAAGACCGCCAGAC
>JBOHHR010000016.1:0-4697 GCA_050725475.1 Gammaproteobacteria bacterium
CCGCTATACCGCGGTGGTGTCGCACCGCTCCGGCGAAACAGAGGACACCACCATTGCCGATCTGGCTGTGGCCACGGGCTGCGGCCAGATCAAGGCCGGTTCCTTGTCCCGTTCCGACCGAGTGGCGAAATATAACCGCTTAATCGTGATCGAGGAGGAGTTGGGGAGCGATGCGTCCTACGCTGGAGGAGAAGCGTTTTACAATCTTGCCCCCACCGTTGCTAAGCGCTGGTCGTAGGGTGCTCGCGTTCCTCGGCCGATGAGAGTCCTTGCCGTGGTCTTGATGCTGTTGCTGGCCGCGTTGCAATACAAGCTTTGGCTGGGCGAAGACGGATTGCAAGAGATCCGGGAGTTCAGACGGGCCATCGAATCGCAGCAAGCGGAGAACAAGCGGTTAAGTGAGCGAAACCAAGGGCTGGCGGCCGAGGTGGCGGATCTAAAGCACGGTCTGGAGGCCGTGGAAGAGCGCGCGCGCAGCGAGATGGGTATGATCAAGAAAGGGGAAGTCTTCTATCAAATCATCGATGAGCAGGCGGGTGATCCCAAGCGCCGACCATGACGAAACGGCGTTACTGGGCGGTGATCCCGGCTGCCGGCAGCGTCGCCCGAATGCACGCGCCGGTCCCCAAGCAGTATTTGATGCTGGCGGGAAAAACACTCATCGAGCACGCCCTAGAGCGGCTTGGCAATCATCCCTGGATCTCCGGCGTGGTGGTGGCAATATCAGCGCAAGATCAGTGGTGGCAAGAGGTGCGCCCGAGCTGCCGTGCGCCGGTGATGCAGGTGACCGGGGGATCGCAGCGCTGTCATTCCGTGCTAGCGGGTCTCGCTTGCTTGCACGATACCGCTCGCTCCGAAGACTGGGTGTTGGTGCATGACGCCGCCAGGCCTTGCCTGCCTCATCGAGATCTCGATCTCCTGATCACTGAGCTCTCCGATCATCCCGTGGGCGGCCTGCTGGCGCTACCCGTGCGCGACACCATGAAACGTGACAATGGAGAGCGCACGGTCACAGCTACCGTGGAGCGCGCGGGGCTATGGCACGCGTTGACGCCTCAGATGTTTCGCTATGGTGCGTTGCGTGAAGCATTAGAAGCGGCAATCGCCAGAGATCGAATAGTGACCGATGAAGCCCAAGCCATGGAGCTTACGGGCGCGCAACCCCGTTTAGTGGAAGGAAGCGCTGAGAACATCAAAATCACACGCCCTCAGGACCTCGCCTTGGCAGAATTCTATCTTTGTCTACAGCAGGAAATGCCGCGATGCGCATAGGGCACGGATATGATGCCCACCGTTTCAAGACCGGCAGCCGGCTGGTTCTGGGTGGAGTTAGCATTCCTTACGAGAAGGGCTTGGAAGCTCACTCCGACGGGGATGTTCTGATCCATGCGATCTGCGATGCCCTGTTGGGTGCGGCAGGGCTTGGGGATATCGGAAAGCACTTTCCCAACACCAGCGAGGAGCTTAAGGGTGTGGACAGTCGAGTTCTGCTACGGCGGGTGGTCGGTTTGCTGCACGAGAGGGGTTTTGGCGTCGCCAACGTCGATGCGACCATTGTCGCGGAAAAACCGCAAATAGTGCCTTTTGTCGCAGAGATGCGGGCGCGTTTGGCGGCCGATCTCGGGCTGGATCCGGACTGCATAAACGTTAAAGCGACTACCACCGAGGGGATGGGATTTACCGGCAAAGGACAGGGCATGGCCGCTTACGCCGTTGCTCTTTTAAATGCCTAAACCGCGTCAAATTACGGGTGACGGTGGTTTGGCGGGATCGCCATTAAAGCGCCACACCTGGCTTTGATAACGGTGGCTTTAGAGTCGGATCTGGCGCGAAGCATTGGATTCTCCGTTTTTCTCCAACTTCGCATCAATGGCATGTTTCTCGCGTCGACCCAGTCGACTGTCGGACATTAAGAAGGCACGACGATGAAAGCATACCTGAAACGCCTGAACTTCGGTTCGACCCTGTTCGCTTTCGCGGCGGTGGCCATCGCGATCGCCGTTATTCGCACAGACCTGGAGCACAGGCCCTATCCCCAGCTCCCAGAGCCGTCACCTGCGCTCCAAACGGCAAAAGCGCCGCCACTAAACACTCTCGGCGACCTCGTGGGCCAAGCCGTAGCTGATTGGCGATAGAACTCTCGCCTCACGGCACCCAAGAGGGGCAGCCGGCCCGCCGGAGCTTTGTTCCGCTCGGGCCGCTCGTGTGCGTCAGAACTCACAACCTTGATTGCTCGCATCGTCACGAATAATCCGAAGCTTCGCTAAGAGCGCGGGTGATTTCTGTTTGCATAGCCTTCACCACCGCGAGCGGATCTGGAGCATTACGGATCGGGCGGCCCATCACGACATGATCGGCGCCATTTCGGATAGCATCATAGGCAGAAGCGATCCGCTTTTGATCGTCATCGTTGGTCTCGGTGTTAGCGCCTGGGCGGATGCCGGGGGTGACGACCAGGAACTGGTCGCCCAGTCCGTGGCGCAGCGCCGCCGCCTCCAGTCCAGAGGAGATCACTCCATCGCACCCGAGGCGTAGCGCCTTTTGCGCCCGGTGAAGGACAAAGCTCTGAATATCACAGGTCAGGCCCATGTCGCGCAGATCGGCCTCGTCGAACGAGGTTAGTAACGTCACAGCGAGGATCTTCGATCCGCTCTTAGTCCGATTGGCGGCTTCAAGGATGGCCTCGTTACCATGAACGGTGATGAACTCGACACTACGGTCCTTGAGCTGCCGCACCGCAAGCTCGACCGTTTCCGGGATATCAAAGAATTTGAGGTCAACCATGACCTTGTGTCCCCGGTTACGAATTAGTTCAATGACCGGAAACCAGCCGCCCAGAAAGAGTTGCAGCCCCACTTTGTAGAAGCGCACGTGCTCGCCGAGACGATCGAGCCACTGCGCCGCTTCCTCTTTCGTGTCCACATCCAGCGCGAAGATAATCCGCTCTGTTATCGGTATGTCCTTAGTTTTTACCATATTTTGACTAAGTTGGGACTGTCGGGGTTGGTGGACTGTTTTAGGCCGTATAAGGCGGTATGAAACATTGAAATGGTGCCGATGGCCGGACTCGAACCGGCACGGCTTTCGCCACTGCCCCCTCAAGACAGCGTGTCTACCTATTCCACCACATCGGCATTCGCAAAGCCGCGTTCCTGGTTTTGCGCCTAGCTGTTTACCAACGCTCGCTAACTTCCCACACCGCGGAACGCTTCGGGCGTCTAATGCTATCCGACCGGCCGTCCGATTGGAACGGGTAGCAAAAAATCCGAAGTGCTCGACAAACACCGATCCCGAACTGGAATTTTTTAAAGCGCCTATTTACTGCTTCGGCATCTCTGGCATGTCAGACGGCTCGGTTTCTGCCGGCTTTGCCGCTTCCGCCGCGGTGGAAGAAGCACCACCCTGACTCTCAGGGACTGGGCTTGGCGCCTTGGACTCGGGTGGCCCATCGCTACCCGCCGGGGCCGAAACGCTGGGCGGGGTTTGTGCTTTGGCCCCCTCTTGCGCCTCCTTCGCTTTCGCATCTTTGTCGGTTTCCCCCGCTTTTTCGTCCCACTTCATGTCTTGGATCTCAAACAGGGGTTGCTCCATTAGGCTCTTGCGTTCAGACACGGTGGTGGTCAGGTAGCCCAAGGCCATGATATTCGAAAAGAACATGATGGCGAGGATCGCCGTGGCGCGGCTCAGAAAGGAGGCGGAGCCGCGGGCACCAAAGACGGTCGAGGACCCCCCGCTCCCAAAAGCGGCGCCCGCATCAGCCCCTTTGCCCCGTTGGACCAAGATCAAACCAACCAAAACAAAGGCGATAAGTACGTGCAAGATGGTCAAAATCGTTAGTAGCATTTTTCCTCCGATGACGCCGCGGCCCGGCAGATGGCGAGAAATTCGTTCGTCTGTAGAGAGGCGCCTCCGATTAGCCCGCCATCGATATCCGGCATTCTGAATAAATCCACTGCGTTAGACGCTTTGACGCTTCCACCATAAAGAATGCGCGTCCTATTAGCGCTTGCTTCACCGTGCTCGCCTAACAGCGCGCGGATGAATGCGTGGACGGCCTGGGCTTGGGAGGGCGTGGCCGTTTTGCCGGTCCCGATGGCCCAAACCGGTTCATACGCGATCACCGCGTTTTGAAAGCCAGTTCCTCCCATGGGGCTCACTACCGCGAGCAGTTGCTTACGGACAACCTCTTCTGTTTTGGCGGATTCACGTTGTTGCAGCGTTTCGCCCACACAAAGGATGGGCGTGATCCCCTCCTTTATCGCTAGACCGAATTTTAGCGCAATGAGTTCGTCGCTTTCATGAAATATCTGCCGGCGCTCGGAATGGCCGACGATCACGTAACGGCAACCGTAGTCCGCCAGCATGGCGGCCGATACCTCACCGGTAAAGGCCCCCTGCACCTCGTGGCAGAGATTTTGCGCTCCCAGCCCTATCGCCGTGTGCCCGGTGAGGTAATCTGAAACAAAGGGGAGATAGACGAAAGGGGGACACACCGCCACCTCAACCGATTCGACAGCCGGCATGCTTTGGGTGATCCCCTGCAGCAAAGGCTTGATGCTGGCCAAGGTGCCATTCAGCTTCCAGTTGCCAGCTACCAAAGGCTTGCGCAATCTACCGTCCTCTCCGCTCCTCTTTGCGGCGGCAAGCTTAGCGAGTGCAGAGTGGGAATTCAAGCGCGTTCTCGACCAGTCCCTAGG
>JBOHHR010000017.1:0-4412 GCA_050725475.1 Gammaproteobacteria bacterium
GTACGGGGCAGACTTGGGCCGCTTGGTTCAGCTCGGCTTCAAGCGACGCCCGCAGCTGGGGGTCGAGGAGTGTGATCGGATGGAACATCAGTGCCTCCTTTCGTCCGAATTCTAGGACCATCATGCCACCTACGGGCAACAGCCACAAGCTATTCTTCGCTGCTCACCGCGGGGAGCTTAAGGGCCAGTTATCCCTTACCGACAGGGCCCCGGCTTCGGGGACGCCTGCACAGGGTACCGCCAAATGCGGTCCTCAGTTTATAGCCTGAGAACTCGACAACACCCTACTTTGTCTTGCTATGTACTCAATGACCGGGGTCGGAACACGATTGCTTTTAAAGCCAGTTTTGCCAATTCTCACTGAAGAGCTTTTGAAGCGCTCCGGTCTCTAAGCATCGAGCTATAGCTCAGAGTTTGTGAAAAAATCTGCTGCGCTCGGGATCTCGTGTTCCGGCGGTGCTCGGAATCCTCATGTATTTCACTATACACTCCGGTTCCTCCGCTCCGGCAGAACACGACCTCCCTTCGCTCGCAACGATTTTTTCACAAACTCTTAGGGGACAGACCCGGCGGCTTTCTGTAACGCTTCTAGTGCGTGTCGATCGATCAAGTCCTTCTCGCGGTTGGTCTGCTTGGTCTTGCGCAACCCGTCGATGTTGAGCGTGCGGATGCGCACGCCATCAACTTCCAGTTCCACCACGTGGGGTTGTAACGATTCGTAGGTCTCACCGGCGGCAGCGAAAAGAATGTCGATCAAAATGCGGTCGGCTACACGGATGTTCTCGATCTCCTCGGCGTTTGCCTCTTTCGAGAACCAGTGCGGATCCATCTCTCGCGCGCTGGGCAGAAACTCAAGGCTCTTGATGACGCGCGCACCGTTGATCGGGTCGAATGGCACCAGCACGTCAATGTCCTCAGTCGCCCGCACAAAGCCGTTCAGGCGCACGGCGTGCCCGCCGACCAGAATGTACTGCACGCCATTTTCCTGAAACCGCCGCAGTAGGTTAAGCAGGTCGTCGTGCATTGGACGCGAACCAGCCCGCGCGCTGCCTAGCGCGCTCTTCGTCCATGCGGTTCATCTGCGCATGAGTAAGGCGGAAAACGCCGCGCGGCGCGAACGACGGCAGCGATGCCAGCACAGCGTCCAGACGGCGTCCTCGCGCCCACAGTTCGCGGGGTGTGTTCAATGGGGATAATCGGTCCGAACCAACGACGCGCATAGGGCCTCCGCCCTTAAGTGTGCGTAAACCGTTTCGTCAGGTCAAGCGGGACTCTCTCTATTCTGTGGCTTATACTATGCGCGTCAACCGAAAGGGGAGGACCATGCCACACCAGGTCCGGGAGCATTTGGCAGCACTGTATTACACTGTACCATGAGGCCGATCAGATCGAGGATCACTTTGATCGCTCGCGGCGGACGCTATCGCGACCTGTGATCATGTCTCAGAGCTCATTAGCCGACCTGCTGCTCGTCCTGCACATGGCATTCATCCTATTTGTCATTTTCGGCGGTCTGTTGGTGCTCTGGAAGCGTCATTGGGCCTGGGTACATCTGCCCGCACTCGCTTGGGGTGCGGCTATCAGCCTGTGCGGTTGGATCTGTCCTTTAACCCCATTAGAGCAGCGGCTACGCACGGCTTCCGGCGAGCAAGCCTATGCCGGCGGCTTTATCGATCATTATCTGGTCGCGATTATCTATCCCCCGGGACTTAACCGGATGACCCAAGTGGGGCTGGGCATGCTGCTCGTGCTTGGCAATGTAGTGCTCTACTGGACCGCCTTCCGACGGCGGCAGCTACCCGCAAACGCAAAAAAATGAGAAAAAACGATCCCAGCATCGGCTTCGTCAGCCTGGGCTGCCCCAAGGCTCTGGTTGACTCCGAGCGCATATTAACTCAACTCCGCGCCCAGGGTTACGAAATCGCGACACGCTTTGAGGCCGCCGATCTGGTGGTGGTGAACACCTGCGGGTTCATCGAGTCGGCGGTGGATGAGTCTTTGGACGCTATCGGCGAGGCGCTCGCCGCCAACGGCAAGGTCTCGTCACCGGCTGCCTCGGAGCAAGAGCCGCCGTGATCCGAGCACGCCATCCGCAGGTGCTGGAGGTAACCGGTCCCCAGCGCTATGCAGACGTAATGGCCGCTGTGCATAAGCACCTGCCGCCTCGCCAGGACGATTTTTTTTGTCACCTGCCGCCCCAAGGCCTAAAGCTCACACCACGCCATTACGCCTATCTCAAGATCGCGGAGGGTTGCAACCACCGCTGCAGCTTTTGCATCATCCCGTCACTACGGGGTCCGCTTACCAGCCGTCCCTTGGGCGAGGTGATGCATGAAGCCGAGCGCCTGGTCGAGGCGGGGGTGAAGGAGCTGCTGGTAATCTCGCAGGATACCAGCGCCTACGGGGCCGATCTCCGGTATCGCAGCGACTCTTGGCGCGGCCAAGAGCGACGCACCCGGATCTTTGATCTCGCTCAGGCTTTGGGAGAGCTCGGTGTGTGGGTGCGGCTGCATTATGTTTATCCCTATCCGCATGTCGATGATCTCATCCCCCTCATGGCCGACGGGCAGATCCTGCCTTACATCGATGTCCCCTTGCAGCATGCGAGTCCTGCGATTCTAAAGCGCATGAGGCGCCCGGCAGCGGCCCAGGATAATTTGGACCGGATCCGGAAGTGGCGCAGCCTGTGCCCAGATCTCGCCATCCGCAGCACCTTCATCGTCGGGTTTCCAGGCGAAACGGCGGATGATTTCGAACGGCTGCTGGAGTTCCTCGAAGCTGCGCGTTTGGACCGGGTAGGGTGTTTTGAGTACTCCCCCATCGATGGCGCAGAGGCGAACGCCTACGCCCTCCCCGTGCCCGAAGAGACGAAAGCGGAGCGATACCATCACCTCATGGCGTGTCAGCAAGCACTCAGCCGGCAACGCATGCGCGCGCAGATTGGAAAGCGCATACAGGTGCTGATCGACGAGGTGTTTCCAGATGAGGCCATCGGGCGCAGCAGCGCGGACGCACCCGAGATCGATGGTAAGGTCTTCATCTCGGGCAGCCACGGACTGCCGGGCGATTTCGTCGAGGTCCTGATCAAAAAAGCGGGAGATTATGATTTACGGGGGGTTGCGATCGATGCCTGCCGCGGCAAAGGCGACAACGCTGCCTCGGCGCAACCCCAGATCATTTCGTGAAGAGATCTCCAAAACCTTCAGCGAAAGCTGTTGAGGTCTCGTGCGACGACACTCGGAGCGTTGTCCGACCGCCGCTCAAATGGGCGGGCGGTAAGCGCTGGCAGCTCCCGTTCTTGAAGCCTTTGTGGGATAAGCATAGTTCTAGAAGGCTGGTCGAGCCATTCTGTGGGGGGCTTGCTGTCACGCTTGGCTTGCTCCCCGAACGTGCACTGCTCAACGATATCAACCCTCACCTGATCAGCTTTTATCGGTGGCTAAAGAAAGGGCTGACGATTTCGCTGGCCCTCGAGAACAACAGCGAACACTTCTACCGTTATCGCAGTCGCTTCAACCGGCTTTTAGAGACGCGTAAGGGCGGTTCAGCAGAAGCCGCCTGCCTGTTCTACTACCTGAATCGGACTGGCTATAATGGTCTATGCCGGTTCAATCGCAGTGGCGAATTCAACGTTCCATTCGGCCGATACCCCCCAACTATAGGGTACAAGTACGATTTTTCAGAATATAAGGATGTTTTCAGCGGCTGGGAATTCATCGACGTCTACTTCGACCAGGTTCCGCTGGAGCCAACGGACTTCGTCTATGCCGACCCTCCTTACGATGTTGAATTCACTCAGTATTCAAAGCATGGTTTCGGGTGGGAGGAACAGGAGCGTACAGCTCGGTGGCTGGCGGAGCATCCCGGCCCGGTGGTACTCTCAAACCAGGCAACCAAGCGCATCCTCAAATTGTACCGCGACCTGGGATACCGTTTGAAGAAGCGGGATGCGCCTCGGCGAATCAGTTGTACTGGCGACCGCACGCCAGCACCAGAGGTTCTCGCCACCCGCAACATCGGTAAATGAGTCCCGGCAATACCCGCACGGGCGGTGTCCTCGAGCGCATGGTCCTGCCAGCCTTGGACCAAGGGGGGTATTCGTATCGCGTTCAGGTCAAGCTTGGCCAGCGTTTGGGCTGCGGTAACCATTTCGTGGATGCCGTCGCCGAGAAGGACGGACGCACGTTTCTAGTCTCAGTGAAATGGCAGCAGGTCTCGGGTACTGCGGAACAGAAAGTTCCATTTGAAGTCATCTGTCTAGTCGAAGCAATGGAAGCCGGCCACTATGACAGAGCGTATGTCGTTTTGGGTGGCGAGGGCTGGAAACTTCGAGGGTTCTACACGGGTGGGGGCCTCAAGAAGTATCTCAAGGACGCAGATAAAGTGGAGGTGCTGACGCTGGAATCGTTCGT
>JBOHHR010000018.1:0-5011 GCA_050725475.1 Gammaproteobacteria bacterium
CCTCAAGGAACCGTTCCTGAGCATCGATGTGAATGACCTTCATCCTCAGATGTTGGGCAAAGGTGTTCATCACTTGTTCGGCTTCCTGCAGCCGCAACAGACCGTTGTCCACGAAAACACAGGTGAGCTGATCGCCTATGGCTTTGTGCACTAGGGTTGCCACCACGGAAGAGTCGACTCCTCCGGAAAGCGCGGCGATCACCGGTTCACCGCCCACCTGCTCCCGGATCTCAGCCACCGCGGCCTCGATGATGTTGTGTGTGCTCCAATCCTGGGCGCAGCCACAGATCTCATGCGCAAAGCGCTGCAGGATACGCGTGCCTTGCCGCGTGTGCGTGACCTCGGGATGGAACTGCAATCCGTACCAGCGCCGCCCTTCGTCGGCCATACCGGCAATGGGAGACCCTTCGCTGGAGGCGATGATCTTGAAACCGGGCGGCAGGCGTATAACCCGGTCACCGTGGCTCATCCAGACATCCAGCAGGGCCTCGCCCCCCTTGTCGGCGTGGTCCTCGATGGCCGTTAACAACCGGGAATGGCCGTGCACCTGGACCTGGGCATAGCCGAACTCACGCACCGGGGCACTCTCCACTTCCCCCCCAAGCTGGGCAGCCATAATCTGCATCCCATAGCAGATCCCGAGGATCGGAATGCCCAGATCGAACACCGTCGCAGGCGCTTGAACCTCTTTAGCCACGGTAACGGAATCGGGGCCGCCGGAGAGGATGATCCCGCGCGCACCGAAGCGGCGCAGCGCCTCGGCTTCCATATCGAAGGGATGGATCTCGCAATACACGCCCGCCTCGCGCACCCGCCGGGCGATGAGCTGGGTGTATTGAGAACCGAAGTCTAGGATCAGGATGCGGTGGCGGTGTATGTCTCCCATGCTCGCCGGTGATGGGCTCAGAGCTTGTGAAAAAATCTGCTGCGCTCGGTATCTCGTGTTCCGGCGGTGCTCGGAATCCTCATGTATTTCACTATACACTCCGGTTCCTCCGCTCCGGCGGAACACGACCTCCCTTCGCTCGCGACGATTTATTCACAAGCTCTCACGACGCTGGACGAGCCTCCGTCCCTAGGAGCCTGTCGGACTTAGGGAGCCGTAGCGAGGCGAGTGGGAAATCGAGGACAGATTTGCGATCATTTGAGGCGAATAGTGGGAACTATTTAACGAAAATGATCCGAGATTTGTACCGATTTCCCACCGCCGCAGTAGGTTCTTCTAAGTCCGACAGGCTCCTAATCCATGCGGTAGTTCGGGGCTTCTTTGGTGATCGCCACGTCGTGCACGTGGCTCTCGCGCATGCTGGCGTATGACACGCGCACGAATTTGGGCTTGGTGCGCAGCTCTTGCAAGGTAGCACAGCCGGTATATCCCATAGCGGCGCGGATCCCGCCGAGGAGCTGTTGGATCACCGCCGCGAGACTCCCTTTGTACGGCACCCGGCCCTCTATGCCCTCCGGCACCAGCTTTTCGATCTCATCGCTTTCCTGGAAATAGCGATCGGCGGAACCGTGGCCTTTCGACATGGCGCCCAAGGACCCCATTCCCCGGTAAGTCTTGTACGAGCGCCCCTGGTATAGCTCGACCTCACCCGGGGCTTCTTCAGTGCCGGCGAACAGGCTACCGATCATGGTTACGTGCGCGCCGGCAGCGATGACCTTGGCGACATCGCCGGAATAGCGCACCCCCCCATCGGAGATGACTGGTATATCGGTATCTTTAAGCGCCTCTACCACGCTGGCGACCGCAGTGATCTGCGGGATCCCGATGCCGGTGACGATGCGGGTGGTGCAGATGGAACCCGGACCCATACCCACCTTGACGGCATCGGCTCCGACATTAACCAGGGCCTGAGCCGCTTCGGGAGTGGCGATGTTGCCGGCGATGACTTGGGCCCGCGGATAATGTCTTTTGACCCAGCGCACGGTGTCGAGCACGCCTTTGGAATGCCCGTGGGCGGTGTCGACTACGATGACATCGGCCCCTGCGTCTAAAAGCGCCTCTACGCGCCCCGGGCTGTCCGCCCCCGTTCCCACAGCGGCGCCCACACGCAGCCGCTCGTGCTCGTCCTTGCAGGCATGGGGGAATTGGTTGGCTTTTTGGATATCCTTTACCGTGATCAGGCCACGAAGCTGAAATCGGTCATTGACCACCAGTACCTTTTCGATGCGGTGTCTGTGCAGCAACGAGATGGCTTCTTGCTGGTCCGCCCCTTCCCGAAGGGTGACCAATTTCTCCTTGGGTGTCATGATGCTGCGCACGGGGTTTTGGAAATGAGTCTCAAAACGCAGATCGCGGCTGGTCACAATGCCGAGCAATTCCTCACCTTCCACTACCGGCAAGCCAGAGATATTATGCGAGCGCGTGAGCTCCAAAACCTCGCCGATACTGGTGGCCGGGGATACGGTGATCGGATCCTGGACTACGCCGCTTTCGAATTTTTTTACCTTGCGAGCCTGTGAGGCCTGTTGCTGCGGGCTCATATTCTTATGTATGACCCCCAGGCCTCCTTGCTGGGCTATCGCGATTGCCAATCTCGCCTCTGTGACCGTGTCCATAGCGGCGGAAACCAGCGGAATATTGAGGCGAATGTCTCGCGTAAGCCGGGTTTCCAGATGCACCTCGCGCGGCAGCACCTCGGAGTAAGCGGGAACCAGCAACACATCGTCAAAAGTTAAAGCATCACCGGATATACGCATGGCAGCAGTCCTAGAAGTCACTTAACGAACCAGTATACCGTTAATTCGATTTTACTGTGTAAGCAAAGCCGCGGAGACTGCGAGGGCGGGGTCGGACATCTATCCATCGCAGAGGTAGAATACTCTTATAGGGGCGGAAGCAGCCTCGATGCTGCATGTTCTCCTGGCCTTTTCTAAAAGGATGAAGTAGTCGAACCTCACAGATCCCGGCACCCGAAGGAGCGAGTCTCCAGGATGAGACGAGCAAGGACAGTGACCGGTAGCGCAGAGAGATAAGAGGCGATGGCGATTCCGGATCAAATGTGGGCGATGGTGCTCGAAGCGCCCCACCGGCCACTCTGTCTTATGCGGCGACCGGTACCCGAACCGGCGCCTGAGGAGGTGCTGATCCGGGTGCACGCCTGCGGCGTATGCCGCACCGATCTGCATATTATGGACGGCGATCTCAGGGAGCCGAAATTACCGCTGATCCTGGGGCACGAGATCGTCGGCACCGTGGTCAAGAAAGGTGTTGAGGTACGGCGCTTTGCTCCGGGAGAACGAGTCGGGGTGCCCTGGCTGGGGTATACGGACGGTACCTGCCGGTACTGTCTTAATAGCCAAGAGAACCTCTGCGATCAGGCGCGATTCACCGGCTACACCATCGATGGTGGGTATGCAGAGTACGCGGTGGCTCAGCAAAAATACTGCTTTCATCTGCCGGGCGGCTATGCGGATGCAGAGCTTGCGCCTCTCCTTTGTGCCGGCCTCATCGGTTATCGCAGCTACCGATTGGCAGGAGAGGGTGCCGAGCGCATCGGGATCTATTGCTTCGGCGCCGCCGCCCATATCATCGCGCAGATCGCCCTCTATCAAGGAAAAAAGGTCTATGCGTTCACCCGCGCCGGCGATCTCGAGGGGCAGGCCTTTGCGCGCCGTTTAGGCGCGGTTTGGGCGGGTGAGTCCGGCGAAAACCCGCCGGAGGATCTCGATGCGGCACTCATCTTCGCGCCACTTGGCTCCTTAATCGTGGATGCGCTGCGGGCGACTGCAAAAGGCGGGGTGATCGTCTGCGGCGGGATCCACATGAGCGATATCCCCGCCTTCCCGTATCGTCTGCTGTGGGAGGAGCGGGTCATCCGCTCGGTTGCGAACCTCACGCGCCGGGACGGCGAGGAGTTTCTTGCCATCGCTCCTCGTGTTCCGATCAAAACCGAGATCCAGCGCTTCCCACTCGAGGAAGCCAACCGGGCCCTCACGCGGCTCCGCGAGGGCAGGATCGAAGGGGCGGCGGTGCTCTTGATCGCCCAAGAACGTTAGCGGAATGGACATGCTGATTGCACCCGACGCCATTGGCTCAACTGGTTGTATCGCCTATCGTATGTTATGGTTCGGATGAAGATCTCACGTGAAGGTAGGGGGAGAATATGGCCATCGAGCAAGCGACGGAGAAAACGCTCACTTAGATACCAGCAAGCAACGCTCGCGTAGAAGTTACGGGACGGGGCTGCTGATGTAGTTTTAGGTCGCGCTTAACGATGGGGTCATTATTCGAAGCGAGCGAACGGCAGCCGTTGCGGGTGTTCACCGAAAAGGCGTACCTCGATTATTCGATGTACGTCATTCTCGATCGCGCCTTGCCCCATATCGGGGACGGGTTGAAACCGGTGCAACGGCGCATCGTATATGCCATGTCCGAATTGGGTCTCAGCGCGGGCGCTAAGCACAAGAAATCGGCGCGCACCGTTGGCGACGTGCTCGGTAAGTTTCATCCTCATGGCGACATCGCGTGCTATGAGGCTATGGTGCTCATGGCGCAGCCTTTTGCCTACCGCTATACGCTGGTGGACGGGCAGGGTAACTGGGGCTCGGCGGATGATCCCAAGTCGTTCGCGGCAATGCGTTATACCGAAGCTAAGCTCACCCCGTATGCCGAAATCCTGCTGCAAGAGTTGGGGCAGGGAACCGTCGATTGGGTGCCTAATTTTGACGCCAGCCTGGAAGAGCCCAAGCTCCTGCCGGCGCGACTGCCCAATCTGCTGTTGAACGGTTCGACCGGCATCGCCGTAGGCATGGCGACGGATATCCCGCCCCACAACCTGCCCGAGATAGCAGCGGCGTGCATCCACTTATTGGACGTACCCGAGGCCAGTGTGCGCGAGATCTGCGAGCACGTAAAAGGGCCGGATTTCCCAACCGAGGCGGAGATCATCACCGCGCGTGACCAGATCCTGAGCCTGTACGAGACCGGCACGGGAGCCGTGCGCCTGCGCGCCCGCTACGAGCAGGAAGAGGGGAAGATCGTCATTACGGCTCTCCCGTATCAGAG
>JBOHHR010000019.1:0-6685 GCA_050725475.1 Gammaproteobacteria bacterium
CATCATCAACAGGGAGGTACCCGAAGGTTTAAAAAACCGGCGCGTGCTGTCGCTCGACATGGGCGCTTTGATCGCGGGGGCGAAATTCCGCGGTGAATTCGAGGAACGCCTAAAAGCGGTGCTCCATGATCTGGCTAAGCAGGAAGGCCAGATCATCCTGTTTATCGATGAGTTGCACACGGTAGTGGGTGCGGGCAAGGCGGAGGGAGCCCTGGATGCGGGAAATATGTTGAAACCGGCCCTAGCGCGTGGAGAGCTGCACTGCGTTGGCGCGACCACTTTGGATGAGTACAGAAAATACCTGGAAAAAGATGCCGCATTGGAGCGCCGTTTCCAGAAGGTGCTGGTGGAAGAGCCTAGTGTAGAGGATACCGTCGCTATTCTACGCGGCCTGCAAGAACGCTACGAAGTCCACCACGGCGTGGACATCACGGATCCGGCGATTGTCGCCGCCGCCACCCTGTCCCACCGCTATATCACCGACCGGCAGCTACCCGATAAGGCGATCGACCTGATCGACGAAGCGGCCAGCCGCATCCGTATGGAGATCGACTCCAAGCCTGAACCGATGGACCGGCTCGAGCGCCGTTTGATCCAGTTGAAGATCGAGCGGGAAGCGCTAAAAAAAGAAACCGATCCTGCGTCCAAGGAGCGCTTGCAAAAACTGCAAGGGGAGATCCAAAAGCTGGAACGGGAATACGCGGATTTGGAAGAAGTGTGGAAGGCGGAGAAGGCTGCGGTACAGGGCTCGAAACACATTAAGGAAGCCTTAGAACGGGCCAGGCTGGAGTTGGAGACCGCTCGCCGCGCTGGCGATCTGGCGCGTATGTCTGAGCTGCAATACGGCCGCATCCCCGAGCTGGAAAAAAACTTGGCGGCGGCGACACAGGCCGAAACCGCGCAGATGAAATTGCTGCGCAACGCCGTCACCGAAGAAGAAGTGGCGGAAGTGGTCTCCAAGTGGACCGGGATCCCTGTCTCCAAGATGATGGAAGGCGAGCGGGATAAGCTGTTGCGCATGGAGGCGGCCTTACATCAGCGCGTGGTTGGCCAAGAGGAGGCGGTTACGGCCATCGCCAATGCCATCCGCCGTTCGCGCTCGGGTTTGTCCGATCCCAATCGCCCCAACGGGTCTTTTCTCTTTCTCGGACCCACGGGCGTGGGTAAAACGGAGCTGTGCAAGGCCTTGGCCGCTTTTCTGTTCGATACCGAGGAAGCGCTCGTGCGCGTTGACATGTCTGAATTTATGGAAAAGCACTCGGTGGCAAGGCTTATTGGGGCGCCTCCCGGTTACGTGGGATACGAAGAAGGCGGCTATTTGACCGAAGCGGTGAGGAGAAAGCCGTATTCCGTGGTTCTTCTGGACGAGGTGGAAAAGGCCCATGCGGAGGTATTCAACGTCTTGTTGCAGGTGCTGGACGATGGTCGCTTGACGGATGGGCATGGTCGCACCGTGGATTTTCGCAACACGGTGGTCGTGATGACTTCCAATCTCGGGTCCCAGCTCATCCAGGAGTTAGCCGGGGAGGAGAACTATGGAACCATGAAAGCCGCTTTAATGGAGACGGTGGCCCAGCATTTCAGGCCCGAGTTCGTAAATCGCATCGATGACGTGGTTGTCTTCCATCCGCTGGACAAGCAACAGATCCGCACCATCGCCAATATCCAGATCGAGCTGCTGCGCAAGCGCTTGGGCGAGCGAGATATCGGAATCGAGCTCAGCGATGCGGCCTTAAACCGCATCGCCGAGGGCGGTTTCGACCCGGTGTATGGGGCGAGGCCTCTTAAACGCACGATACAGCACCTGATCGAGAATCCCCTCGCCCAACGCATCCTTGCCGGGGATTTCTCCCCGGGGGATCGGGTCACTGTGGATACCGCGGAAGGGGGAGCACTCAACTTCAACAAAGGGAATGCCAAGGTCCATGTAGCATAGAGCTGGCCATCGGAAGGCCGGTTTTGCCTCGTTGCCCATCAACGCTGGTGATAACAGGGAAGCTCTCCTCGCCCTGATTCGGGTGTTCGGCCCATTCCTCCTGGCGATTGGTCCCCAGGCACCTGTCCCGGTTTACGGGTAAAACCAAGTCAAGCCGTCGTAGCCGTGAACTATAAGTAACACGAACTATAATGGACTCAAGGAGGAGTGGCGAAACAACCGAGCTGGAAGGCGTAACATATGAACGACTTGACCACGGCGTTTAATGATTACTTTGAGGTGGTAGCCGCAGATACGCAGGAACTTCAAAGGCATGTTTTTCGAATGCGCTATAGGGTTTATTGTGAGGAGCTTTGTTTAGAAGGTTTCGATGCGAGCGCCTATCCGGACGGACTAGAATGGGATGAGTATGACCAGCGATCTGCACATTACTTGCTGCGTCACCGGAGAAGGAATGAGTATGTGGGGACAGTGCGTCTCATCCTGCCCAATGCAAAAAATCCCGAAGAACGTTTTCCTCTCGAGATCCACGCCGCAGAACGTTTGTCCCTAGAGCAGTCCTCTCGCGAGCGGATTCCACGAGACCGTTTGGCCGAAATCTCGCGCCTTATCCTCAGTCGTTCGCTTCGTTCGCGGCCTGGTGAGAGTGATTCTCCCTACAGCACAGCAGACAACGTCCCGCCGGGGGAGCAGACGATGAGTCGCCGCCGTTTCCCACACCCGGTGCTGGGTCTTTTCGTCGCCATCATGCGCATGTCCGCCCAGCACGCCATCACTCACTGGTATGCGGGCATGGAACCGGTGCTGAACAGGTTATTGCGGCGTTTCAAGGTGCCGCTTAAGGCTATCGGTCCGGTGATCCAATACCACGGGGCGCGACAGCCTTTCGTAGGGGTCATTAATGATGTCATGCGTGAGACTTACCTGGGGGATCGCGAGGTGTGGTCCTTCATTACAGAGAGCGGGAGCATATGGCCGCCACCTCGCTTGGCCGCATGAATGCTTCAAGCTGGAAATCGTTTTCAAGTTCGCGTTGGGTCACGCTGGTGTGGCTGTTGACGTGGAGCGAGATTATTTGGGTGCCGCGGGCTAATGCCCAAGAGGTGGTGATTCACCCGTCGCAACAAGACAGTCAACTCACGCTCAACGCCCTGCGCGGGATGTTTGGCATGCGTCTTCGCACCTGGCCCGATGGAACGCCAGTCAAGGTGTTTGTGTTGGGCGATGATTCGGCCGTCCATCAGGCATTCGCCAAGCGCGTTTTGCAGATTTTCCCACACCAGTTGAGCCGAGCCTGGGACCGCTTGGTGTTTTCCGGCACGGGGCAAACTCCCCAGGTCGTGAAATCCGCTGGAGACATGCTCGTGAGGGTCATAAATACACCCGGTGCCATCGGCTACTTGCCTAGCGAAATGATCGATGAGCGCGTGCAACGGGTGGAGATCACCGGATCGTGAAGGGATCCAAGCGAACCCAGGGTATAGCATCGACATTATGCTTAGTGATAGGAGGTCAATGCGCACACGCCGACTTTCGACCGTTGCGCGACAGCTTTCAGGTCCATGGTTTTCTGAGCCAAGCTTATATTTTGACGTCGAACAACGATTTTTTCGGAAACAGCCGAAGTGGTGGCAGCCTCGATTTCCGAGAGCTAGGGATCAACGCCTCGGTGCGGCCGATGAATAAGCTGCAGCTCTCGGCACAGTTGCTTTCCCGACGCGCCGGTGGGACGGATGACGGAGCAGTTCGAATCGATTACGGCTTCGCGGACTACACGCTGATCTCGACTGCCAATGTGGTGGCGGGTGTGCGGGCCGGACGCATTACTAACCCACTCGGCTTCTACAACGAAACTCGAGATGCTGCATTTACCCGCAACGGTATTCTGTTGCCGCAATCGATTTATTTTGATCGCACGCGCAATCTCGCCTTATCAGCCGATGGGGGGGGGATCTATGGCGAATGGCGCTCTCCGATCGGTGATTTCTACCTACGTGGGAATATCGCCTTTCCTAGGGCTGGGTCTGAGAGTGTTGAGAGTGCGTTGCTTGGTCGTCAATTTCCGGGAGAGCTAGAGGGGGATGCATCGGGCCTAGGGCAGCTTTTATACGAAGGGGCCGGCGGCAAACTGCGTCTTGCGGTCTCTGGGGGCCAGGTGAACATCGATTATGACGAAGGTGGCATCGGTGACCCATTGAATGCGGGCCCTTTGACCTTTGAGCCGATCATCTTCTCTGCCCAATACAACACCGAGCGGTTTAGTTTAACCGCAGAGTACGCCCAGCGTTCCTTTCGCTTGGAAGGGATATTCCCTAACGATATCGACACCACCGGAGAAAGCTATTATTTGCAGGCAAGTTATCAGCTCGGCGAGCGTTGGGAGGTGATGGTACGTTTCGATTCGCTGGTTTCGGATCGGGATGATCGGGACGGGGAAGCTTTCCAGGCTGCCACCGGACGGCCGGCGTTTACGCGCTTTGCCGAGGACTGGACGGTGGGGCTGCGCTGGGACGTGACCCGCCAGTTCATGCTACGCGCCGAGTACCACCACGTGGATGGCACCGCGTGGTTGCCTTCGGAGGACAGCCCCAATCTTGGTTCACTTGCACCCCACTGGGACATATTTGCCGTTTTGGCGTCTTTTCGCTTTTAGCGATAGCGTCCTTTTCCCAACGCTAAGGTTTAGACGATGTTTGGGCGGTGTCCATGAGTAATCGCCACGGGCCAGGAATTCCCGCGAGCGGCGGCCCGCAGCCGACGCAAGACCGCATCGCCCGCCACAAGCTGAGCCTGAAATGGAAGGCGTTGGCTCTAACGGGTCTGGTTTTGCTGGTTGTCACCCTGCTCTATACCGTTCTGAGTTATGTTAACCTGATCGGCCAGTTTGGCCAGCAAAGAGAAGCGCTTTACCGGCAGCACGTGCGTCAGCTTGAGCAACTCGTCAAGCGATCCCTTCAGCGAATTGGAAATTTTGCCGAATTGACCCCTGGCTTGGCGGGGTTAGGACCGGCCTTGGCTACTGGAGACAAAGAACGGATCCGCCTTTTCTTCGGCGATCACTGGCCAAACTTTCAGCTCAGCATGGGCCTAGAAATCGCCCGTTTTTACGATGCCAAAGGCGCCCTGCTGGAGCAGTGGGCGCCTGAGGACTTCGCCACCGGGGCGCCTCCGGAGACGCCGGTCTGGGTGAAAGCGGCGCTTGCCACGGAAAACGTTCACAGCGCCTTGAATTGCACTCAGCGCTGCATGCAGTTTGCGGCGGCACCGGTGTTAGCTCGAGGGGAGATAGCCGGGGTGGTTGAATACGGTATGCCTTTGACCGATATCGTACCGGAATTCGCTCGCATCGCAGGGTACGAGGTCGCGCTCTTGGTGAGTAGGCAAAGCTCGAATAAACAGATCTCGGAACGCCATATCAGAAATTGGCGGATGTCTGTGGCAGCGCTCACCCAGTATGAAAGAAATCTGCCCTTATTGCAGCAGGCATCGCGACACCGCCCGCAGACGACTATGTTAACCGCCGGCAGCACCACGCCGTTTGAGGGGCATCACTATGAGATAACGCTGATCCCGTTCTCCTCATACGCGAAAACGGGAGCTGGCTATTTCGCGGTCATTGGCGATCTGACGGCGCCGATAGCGCGGATCCAAGCCGCCACTCACAGAAATCTCCTCCTCGGTGTGCTGAGCTTGCTGACGGCGGTTTCAATGGTGGCCGCTTTGCTGTGGCGGCCGATGACGCGATTGCGGCGCACGGCGCAGATCTTGCCGTTGTTAGGACAGGGCGAGTTCCAGCGTGTGCGCCAGGCCATCCGCTCTGATGTAAAACGCCGCTGGTTGCGAGACGAGGTGGATGTACTGGGTGACACGGCGATCGCTTTATCCGGGCGCTTGGAGTCCCTGGAGCAGGAAGTCCAGGAGCACACCCGGGCCCTAAGCGAGCGCATGGATGAGTTGCAGAACGAACGCGATTTCGTGCGTAACCTGCTAGACACCGCGCAAGTCATCATTCTCACTCAAAACGCGAGCGGTGAGATCAAGACCATCAACCAGTTCGGCATAGAACTGAGTGGCTACGATGCTGCAGATATCCTAGGCGGGCGCTTTGATCAGGTATTCGCTAAAGACGGGGTGGATGTAAAAGGATTGCTTGAAAGCCCGGGAACCGGGCCGCAGCGACGCATTGCAACGGCGCAGACCAAACCGGGCCCGGTACGGGAGATCGACTGGTGGCATACCCGTTTGAGCCGCCGTGGTGAGGAACCTTTGATCTTATCTTTGGGCTTGGACGTCACCGAGCAGCGGCAAGCGCAACGCCACTTGAGCTGGTTGGCCGATCACGATCCGCTCACTGGCCTGTTTAATCGACGCCGTTTTCAACAGGAGATCCGACGCGCTATCGCGGAGGCGCGGCGCTACGGATCTACGGGGGCGCTTTTGTTCTTTGACCTGGACCAGTTTAAATACATCAACGATACCAGCGGCCACCAAGCGGGCGACACTCTGCTCAAACGGGTGGCGAGCGTATTGAAAGACACGGTGCGCGAGACCGACATTACGGCCCGCTTAGGGGGCGATGAATTCGCCGTCCTAATCGGTCAGGCAGACACCCAGGGAGCCATAGAAACCGCGCGCAAAATCGGTCAGCGGTTCTCGGAGATGGCGTTTCCGGTAGGGGATCGGGCTTACAAAGTTTCCGCCAGTATCGGCATCGCGATGTTCCCGGAACACGCGCGCGATGCCCCGGAC
>JBOHHR010000020.1:0-6132 GCA_050725475.1 Gammaproteobacteria bacterium
CCCTTCACGCCGAGGTCCTTAATCATACTTGCCGGTTGATATCCGTTCGGCCTTAGCCCTAATCAAAGTCGTTGGGATGTGCCTCCATCACAAAATCATAGCCATCCACACCGCAACACTTCTCTAACTGCTTCACGGTAAATTTGTTCTCCCACAGTCATTTCAAGCAGCGGAACAGGAGTTTTCCGTCATTCGCAGGTAATCGAAAACCAAGGTTTGTGCAACGGGCTTGAAAGTTCGCAAAGAGGGTCTCGGAGATGTGGTTCACCCTGCGCCGCGCCTAGACTGAGCCCTTACTCCGCTTTGTGAATATTGCACAGATTCCTTTGCAACGTTTCGGTAAAGTCAGCATGAACTACAGAAAGCCTCGATCACAATGGAGGGAACAACAATGCATAATCTAAATGGACATCCCGAAGAGACACGGACACACGCTATAGCGGTCGACGAGGCGCACCTCATTCGGCTGCTCGACCAACGCTACGGCGACGGGCAAATCTACTTGCAAAACGCTAATGAGAAACCCATCCTACAGGCGGCTACTTGCCTGGGACTGGTGAGTGAGGAGGGCTACGTGACGCGCCACGGTAAACAGTTATGGGGAGCACGAGATCGGAGAGCTTGCCCACCGTCTCAAGAATGGAGTCCGTGCCCCTCCTTGGCTTCTCATGGAGGGTCCTGCGAAACTTCTTCCCTTATTTGCCGATAAGCTAAGCGCCCAATTTACTACACAGCTCGTAGACTAATTCCTATGCTCGAATCGATACCCGCCGCTATCGTGCCTCTCGAAACTTTCGGTGCCGTCCAGACCTACGAGCATGTAACTACTGACGGGAGTGGATGTTACAAGCCGGCAGCTCTCCTCCATCCATGCGAGTGACTCCCCCTAAACCTCGATCCGCTCGACTTCATTCATGGAGATTTCATCGCTGCGCCGGTCATAAAGGCGCGTAGTTTTCGGATCGGAGTGCGCAGCCATTTGCTGCGCATGTTCTAACCTGTCTTCCGGGTTTTTCAGATAGGCCGTATCCCCATGCCACGGAAGGTATGATTGCACACCCCCGGCGTTTCGATCCCGGCCTGCCGGGCGCGGCGCTTGACCATTTCCCATGCTCTTTGCCGGTCAAGCCTGCGCTCACTCAGCTTCTTTGTTTCTCGATCCACAGACCGGAAGAGGGGAGTAATCCTTCGCGGCCTTGAGGCCTGCCGCCTCGTTTCAGATTGTGCTGGCAGGGCATCTCATGATGCTTGCCGCCTTTCTCACGCAGCCGGACCCACAGGCTCTCTTGTTTCGGATACACGTCTTTCACATCCATCTTGAGCGCCGCGGATATCCGCGCAAAGGTATAAATCATCACCCCGATCAGCGCCCGGTCACGCAGCCCGGCCACCGTATCGGCCGGAATAGACCGTATCAGACGCCGCGCTTCATGAGGCGTTAACATTGGCGTTTTGCCTTTCGTATAGGAATGTTTCGGGCCGCGCACAACGGCCGCCGGGTTTGCGTGAATAACATGGCGTGTCACCAGCCAGTCGAATACATGCCGCAGCGCGGCGAGCCGCTGCTTGACCGTCTGCGCCTCATAGGACCGGGTTTTCAGCTCGACCCAGGCCGCAACGTGGACCGGCTCAATGTCGATCAGATCGCCAATCTCGTACTCATCGCACCAGTCAAAGAAATCCAGCACGGCGCGCACATAGGCTTCGCGTATTCGGATTCCTGATCTGGGCAGCGAAAAACTCGATGAAACGTTTTTTTGCCTCGCCCCCCGGCCCTCGCGATAATCGCCGGGACCGACTCTGCCCCGGATCGACTTTCCAGAACCGCCTTGAGATTTACCGGCTCGAATGAGCGCAAAAACCATAGGTTTTGTTTAGAATCTCGGTAGGCAACGACCATGAGTGTTCCCCGGACTCTGCACCGTTATATAAGCGGGCCTAGCGGTTCCGAGTATGCTCGCGGGAATCTCGAGAAGCTCGTCATCCGTGGATCGGATTTCTGAAGGGAAAAGTGCTCTCGCGATAGCCCCTGAGTTTACCGGAAAGGTAAGAAACCTCACCGGGGGACATTTCTGGGCGGGTGCTTATGCCGTATCGACGGTGGGTTTTGAATTGGAAGCCATCAATAGGTATATATCCGTGATCAGGAACAGCTGGACCAAGACGGTCGGTTCTAAGTGAGATTTGTCGTTGTCGTCTTTGAGACGACCACACCCCGCAAGGCCACCCGCTTCGCGGGGGTACGCTGACTCTCCAAGCCTATGGAGGCACCAATGCCCGATTCAAAAATTTTCGAGCGTACTGGAGTGGTGGCGGCCGCAGGGCTCGCGCTGAGCGCAGTCTTCACCGGTTGCGCCTCGACCAGAGTGCAGACCGAATGGACTGATCCGCAATTCACTGGTCAGTCCCTGCGCGGCGCGAAAGTGCTGGTCGTCTGCGACGCCAACGACACCGCGATCGAACGCATCTGCCAGGATCAGCTCGGCGCGCAGGTTGCCGCGTCTGGCGCCACAGTTGTAGCCGGTCCGGATTCGGACAATCTCACGGCAGGCCAGTCGGTCAACGAGAAAACATTAGCCGCCGCGCGCAGTGCGGGTGCGAAGGCGATACTTGCGTCCACCGTCGCGCCGGAAGCGATGATCGTGAATCCTGGCCCGAGTGTCGGGTTCGGTATCGGCGGCTTCGGAGGCTCGGGCGGCTGGCGCAGTGGGGGCGGTGTCGGAGCTGGAGTAGGCGTTTCCGTTCCGGTCGGCAGTGGACAAGTCAATACCGCCTATGCGGCGAACATGGCGCTGACCGACGTCGCCACCGGCCGCTTGATGTGGACCGGCAAAGTGACGACACCCGCCACGCGAGACGTGGACGCGCAGATCCGCAAGCTGGCCAAAGCCGGGGTCGAAGCGGCGCAGAAAGCCGGACTGTTCTGAATCCCAGCGCATCCGCGCGGCGTTATGCTCAGTACGTTACGCGGGTTATTGCCCGCAAACCCCACATTTGGGGGATTCTTTGAATTTATATCCTTCAATAGACGGGCGCGGGCACCGAACACGTCGTACCCAACCTCCCAACAAAAGAAGCCGTGTTCACTGCACTCATGGAATGTTGGGATGGCGATCGGCCAGTCTCCAAGGCGCTTGCTCGACAGCCAGTCGCAACGAGTCTCATGCGTTAGGCAAACGAACTGGCGGTAGACGGCGAGGGCCTCGGCATTAAGATCCAGGGCCTGAATCTGTTTCGCAAAATCGCGGTCGGCTCGCCTATGCGCCGAAGGTGTCAAATCGGCCAAGAGCGGTCGGTCGACGGGACGATTCAAAACGCTCCGTAGCGGACGCTCAGGGGCGGCGAATGCACACGATTGAAAGGCCTGATCCCCTCACCCCGAGGGTCCGGTCGCCTCTTATAGCAATCTCTATGCAGTTGCTCGCGGAAAAGAGCTGTCGGACCGTACAAAGCTACAACAGTTTTCCTGCTACCAGTAGAATCGCGACGTGGAACAAGAACTTCGCAAGCTGGCGTGGGCGGCGTGGGCCTCTTGGTCTGCCGAGGGCGGCACCGGTCCCTTCGACGCCATTGAGGACCTGAGCACACTCCAGCACGCACTTGAATCAGGAACGCTTGTCAGCGACCAGGCCGGGGTGAGATTTTCAGATCCGAACGCCATGGTGCTGTTCGCCGCCGAGTATGTACTTGGGCGAGAAGTCGCCACGCTGACAGCCTCGCCCAAAACCTGTTTCGAGCGTCTGGACGAAATGTGGGTCAGGGAGATCGGTAAGGAGAATTTGGTCTCCGGCCAGGTACTCGCAGCGCTCCACAACAGCCGGCAAATCGACGCTTTCGCTTGGGCCTGTGAGGCTGTTGAGATGGACGTACACGTCTTTGATGTTCTTCATGTCATGGAGGGCGCTCTGCCGCATTTCCAGCATGCCGAGGCCGCGACGATCTTCCGGTTTCTCGCCGAAAGCAACGAAAAAGAGAAGAACGGCGTTTTCTGCGGTGCACTGCACCGGGAGCTCGAGGGTTGGCTTCCGCACCATCCTGAGGTGGCACGTGAGCTTATGCGCCTTCACGAAGTCGGGCCGGGAGATCGAGGGTCAGGCTTGTACGGGGTCGCCCTGCACGCCCTCATCCAACACGACTTCCAAAGCGGGTTCGAGCTGGCAGTCGCCGCCACCGCCTCACCCGAGCGATTAATAGCGCGGCCCGCCCTAAACGTCCTCGGGCTTGTCGAGTACTCCTACCCTGACCGACAGCAAGCTCTTGAGAGAACGCTGACGGTTTGTTCGGCGATCGTGAAGGATTCCGAACACCCGCTGCTCGGTGCCGTCACTGCCGCGAGTCGCCTGATACACCCTAAGGAGCCTGAGGTGGCCGTGCTGCTGGAGGAGGCGGCACGGACACACAAACCCGAAGCCCTCTACGCGCTGTCGGACTTCCTCTTCCGCGAACGCAAGAACTTTTGGGATCGTATCTGGTTTTGGCCGTTGGTCATGCACGTGGCCGCAGCGGAGGCCCCACACAAGGGGACGCTCGACAACGTGGATTGCCTACTCTCCGAATGGTTGAAGGATGCCACTCACGTCTTAAAGGTGATCGAGTTTCTCAATGCCTGGATTGGCAACCAGTCCAGCCAAACCTTGCGAGATCCTGGATTGGTGAAGGTCTTCGATTCAACCGTCGAACGGTTGGCCGGGGTGCCTACCGCGCTTAGCGCGGCGCTAACGGCCTGGCTGCTGCACCCCGATGCTCGTTACCCGATGGTCGCCTATAACGTTCTATCAAAGCTGCGCGCGGCGGGGTTAACGAATTTTGGCTTGGATACAAGCGTCCTCGATGCTCTTTCCGAGGATGATCTGGGTTTTCTCGTTCGTCGCATCCTCGGCTACCTGTTCGGGCACGACATCGTGCTTCCGCTCCTCTTTTCCATGGTTCATACACGGGATGCGATGCATCGGACCTTTGGGTTTTTCGTCGGCGTCGTGCGCGACCGACTGGGCTACGACTACCCTGAGGAAACGCTGTCCTTGTTGAAGGCAAGAGAACAAGCCGAAGACACGGATGCTGCCGTCAAGGAACTCTGTGCAACTATCGTACGGGAGATCGAGGCTCGTCAGGCCGCAGAGGATGCGCTTCCGCTCCTTAAGGAGTTCTATCCGTCGCCTGAAAAGGTACGCCGCTTTGCTAAGGAACGGCACCGACAGATGGCCAAGGCCATGGAGGAGGCGGAGAAGGAACCTATTTTTAGCAAGTTCGCCACACAGATCCCGCTTAAGGCGGGCCGTCGCACCTTTCAACGGCTCATGGGACGCTATACCGACGTGACGGAGCTGAAGAGCATTTCCCATTCCATCCCCATCCCGCGGACGGAGATCGCCGATCCGCTGGGCTCCCAGCGTGAGCGCTTCCTCTTTCGTCGCGCGAAGAAAGGCGAACCGTGAGGATACTCCTGCGCGAATATCTCGCCATGTTGAAGGAGTCTAGGGAGTTTGACTCGCTCGTACCCGATCTCCTCCGAGAAATGGGCATCGTGCCACTAAGCAGATCCCAGATCGGCGTTCGGCAAGCTGGCGTTGATCTCCCAGCGGTAGGAAAAGATAGCGCGGGCGTGAAGACACTCTGGCTCTTCGTACTTAAGTGCGGGGACATTGGGCGTAGTGAATGGGACAGCAAGCCCCAGTCGATCCGCCAGTCGCTCGATGAAATTAAAGACGTCTACCTCAGAAACAACGTGAGCCCTGAGCATGTTGAACTGCCGGTCCGAATCGTCGTCGCCACGACCGGAGACTTTAAGCAGGAAATCGAATAGAACCGAGTCGGATACGCGGACACGAACACTCAAACTAACCGAACCTACGAATTCTGGAGTGGGGACCGACTTGCAGAGCTCATGGACCAGCACCTCCTTGATGAGTACGCACTGCCGGAGGCGGCACGTTCTCATCTTCGTCGGGCAGTTAGGCTTTTCCGAGAAAGAAGCGATCTTCGCCGCCTCTCTCCTCGACAAGCATAGCGTTGCGGAAACGAAAGGCTTCATTGATTACGGGCTCGCTGAAGCAGCCAAGACCAATTTTGATATCAAATCATTGGGCGGTCTCAAGAAATACTACACCCCGTTCGTTAAGCAGCTTATAGCGA
>JBOHHR010000021.1:0-5181 GCA_050725475.1 Gammaproteobacteria bacterium
CACGCGCCTGCTCTTCGCTAAGACCGACGCTTGCGAGGTTGGGCTGGCTGAAGACCGCCGTGGGTATGCAGCGATAGTCCAGACGACGAGAAGCGCCCCCGAACACATTACGCGCGAAAACCGTGGCCTCGGCCAGGGCAACCGGGGTCAGTTTTACCCGATCGATGACATCGCCCAAGGCATAAATGGAGGGCACGCTGCTTTGGAAAGCGTCATTCACCACCACAGCCCCTGTCTTGGAGAGACTAACCCCTACCTGCTCCAGTCCCAAACCGTGGGTGTTCGGTCGGCGACCGGTCGCGTACATCACCCTATCGGTCTGGAGGCGCTCACCGTCCAAGCACACACTCAGGGCGTTACCCTCGGATGCGATCTGCCTCACCGTTGCGCCGAATCTCAGATCGATCCCAGCGCTACGCATCTCTTGGGCAAGAAAACCGCGCAACTCTGTATCGAACCCCCGCAAAAACAAGGGCCCTCGGTATACCAAATGGGTCTCAACCCCCATGCCATGGAATATCCCGGCGAACTCAACGGCGATGTAGCCGCCGCCCACGATTACTAATCGCTTGGACAGGCTCGGCATGGAAAAAACCTCGTTGGAGGTGATGCAGAGCGCCTTACCTGGAATGTCCGGCACCGTGGGCCAAGCGCCAGTGGCGATCAGGATCCGTTCCGCCCCGTAGCTTTGGCCGCGTAGCACCACGGTGTGCGCTCCGGTAAGCTGCGCCCGCCCGTTAAGGATGGTGACATCCTGCTCATCCAGCAGCCGTCGGTAGACCCCGTGAAGGCGACGGATCTCCTGGTCTTTGTTCCCGATCAGCGTGCTCCAGTCGAAAGTCGCTTCCGATCGGGACCATCCAAACCCTTGCGCTTGCCGGAATTCCGCTCCAAAGGCCGAGGCATAAACGAAGAGCTTTTTGGGAACGCAACCCACATTGACGCACGTCCCGCCGAGATAGCGTTCCTCAGCGATGGCGACTCTTGCCCCCAAAGAGGCCGAAAGCCGAGCGGCGCGCACTCCACCGGACCCAGCGCCGATTACGAAGAGATCAAAATTCTTGGCCATGCGCGTCCTGGGCCTAAGGGCGCTTCGATTAATTCGAAGTGCTTGGCGGTATAGGGATAGGCCGCACATGGTTCAAGCAGGTAACTGTTTGAACCATGGAGCAAAGCAAAATCGCATTTTTGCTTTGCGATGGGAAAAATTCCACGGATGGAATTTTCCGAAGTGCCCCTAAGAACCCCGCGCTTTCACCCACGCTTGCAGTTCCTTAAGCTCCTTGTATAAGCGAGGAAGCTGACCGAACAAGACGATTAGCTTCAAGTACTCGCGGTGCTCCCGTGCCGGGATGCCGAACACGACACTGTTCGGCGCAACGTCCTTGTCGACTCCCGATTTGGCGAGTACCACGGCATGGTCCCCGATCACGACGTGATCCTTCACGCCCACATTGCCCGCCAGCACGCAATTCTTACCCACGGTCACACTGCCGGAGATCCCGACACAGCCGCAGATCACCGTGTTCTCGCCGATGCGGCAGTTGTGCCCAATCTGCACCAGGTTGTCGATCTTTACCCCTCGCTCGATGATCGTCTTGCCAAACGTTGCGCAATCGATACAACTGTTGGCGCCTATTTCCACCTCATCGTGGATTTCCACTGTGCCGGTTTGGGGGATCTTAAATTGGCGTTCGCCGTCGAAGACATAGCCGAATCCGTCCGCGCCCAGCACCGCGCCGCTATGAATCGTGATCCGCTTCCCCAGCGAGACCCCTGAATAGACGGTGACGTTGGGGTATAACACGCTGTCCGCACCGATGCGGCAGCCCCTGCCGATGACTACCCCGGGATAAAGGTTGACCCGCTCCTCTATCTCCACGTCATCCCCCAGGCTTACGAAGGGATGGATGCTAACCGTTTCAGCAATGCGACAGTCTTTGCCCAGAGAGGCAAGGGGCGACACCCCGCTCGGGGCGAAATCACGCCCATGAAAGAGCTGCAACGCCTTGGCGAACGCCAGGCGTGGGTTGTCCGCGATCAGCAGGGGCTTGGCGCAACCGGCTTCCCCCTCCGCTTGGGCCGAGACGATCACGGCCGCTGCTTGGGCTTTCGGGATCTGCTTTAAAAATTTGGATCCTTCCGCCAGGGTCAGTTCACCCGCTGCGGCCCGGTCAAAAGGGCCAACGCCAGTGATCGGCGTGTCGCCCAGCCCCGAGCACCGGCCGCCGACGATATCCGCAAGCTGGGCAAGAGTGTATCGCCGCGGGCCGGAAGGCATTTGGTCTGTGGCCGCCATGAGCTACGATTATATGCAGCCATCGGGGGATTACCAACCCGTAGGCTTATCAATCTTGGAGCGCTGAAACGAACAGGGGCAAAGGCATGCCCTGTTTGGGGGTGTGTGTTGTATTGGGGGTTGTCAGCGTCTAAACTGGTTCCGGCTCCAAGATTCGAACCAATGAGATCTCGCATGCGCACGAAAGGCCTGGTCAGTCGGGTGCTCCTGGTTACGGTGTTCCTTCACTTTGCGCTGGGTCACGGCGACGCCTTCGCCACAGTGCTTTGCCTCGGCTCAGATGGTCATGTAGCGATCGAGAATGCCGAGCATAATCATTGTCTGGGTCCCCTCAATCTCCACCAACCTGCGTTCCAGAGCGCCGATGCGACCTGCCAGCCTTGTGTCGATATTCCTGTGGCGGGAAATAGTGAGGATCAAGAACCTCACAAGCCACTGCCGACACGCGGATCTCTGCCCGAAGCCAACACCAGCCCCCTGACCACGCTGCTCGCCGTGCTGCCGCTGGAATCTGATCAAAAACTCTACTTTTTTCCGCGTTCTCTCACGAAGTATTACAGCCCCTGGGCGCTGCGTAGCGTCGTACTCCTGATTTAGGTCAGCCGTCGTATTTGCATGTTCGCGCGGTTCCCGAGTGCGCCGCGCTTGCGTTGTTGTACTTCGACGGAGACTGCTTAATGCATTCAAGCCTATTAAAGATTGCCGGCGTGGCTCTGCTTACCGTGCTTTCACCCGCTGATGCGGGCGTGCCCAACTCGGATCGGGAGCGATCCCCTCAGGACCACCTGCACCGCGGGCAGAGGACAACAGCACGGCTGCTGCGCCGGCTGGCGTGATCGCGCTCCCGCAAGCACTCGCTCTCGCGCTAAAGCAAAATCCCGAGCTTGCCTCGCGCTAGCGCACGCCAACTTCGCGCGGGAGCAAACGCTGTGGCAGAAAAAGATCTCCGCCGAGCTCGACTACCTGCGGGTGAAAGGGCAGTTGGCCGAGGCGCGTATCGAGCAGCGGGCGGCCGAGCACGAGCTCCATGCCCTAGGTTTCGATCTGAATCAACTGCGCCGGCTCGAGCGGGATCCGAGCGAGTCCTTGAGCCGCTATGAGATCATCGCACCCTTTGCCGGCACCATCATCGATAAACACATCAGCTTAGGCGAGGCACTGGAGGCAAACGCCACCGCTTTTCTCATTGCCGATCTGAGCACGGTTTGGGTGGACCTCAGCATCGCACCGAACGATCTCTCTCTGGTCGCCCCCGGCTCACCGTTTGTGGTCAGTAGCGGGTACGGCCCTCCCGCGCAGGGATACATCAGCTACGTGCAGCCGCTGGTGAACGAAGAGACGCGCACGGTATTGGTTCGTGGCGTGCTCGCGAACACCAACGGTCGATGGCGCCCCGGTCTCTTCGTCACAGGTCTTAACCGGAGCGACCGAGGTGCCGCTCATCATCCCCCGCTCGGCGGTGCAGACTATAGAGGGAGGGAGCATCGTCTTCGTAGAGACTTCGGAAGGCTTCGAGCCACATCCGGTTACGATCGGTCGGTCCAACGATCTTCAAGCGGAGGTCATCGCGGGTCTCCAAGCGGGCGAGCGTTATGTCGCCCATGGCGGCTTCGTTCTCAAAGCCGAATTTTCTAAACGCGAGGCCGGCGATGCGCACTGATGCGACGCTAGATCCTGCGAGCGGGGACCACGACCGTGTTTGAGCGAGTCTTGCATTTTTCCATTGAGCACCGCTTTCTCGTGCTGCTGGTCACGCTGTCCCTAGGGGCATTCGGTTGGTCATCCTTACAGCAGCTACCCATTGATGCGGTGCCCGACATCACCAACAACCAAGTCCAGATCAACACGCTGTTTCCCGGTTTTTCTCCCATCGATGTCGAAAAGCAGATCACCTTTCCGATCGAAACGGCGCTCGCCGGGATCCGCGGGTTGGAGTACACCCGATCGCTGTCGCGCAACGGCTTCTCTCAGGTCACGGCGATCTTCGACGATGCAGTGGATATCTATTTCGCCCGCCAGCAGGTCCACGAACGCTTGCTCGAAGCCCGCGAGCACCTACCGACCGGAGCTGAGCCCAAGCTGGGTCCCATCGCCACCGGCCTCGGCGAAGTGTATATGTGGACCGTTTCCTACCGGCTTCCCCTGGAACAAACCGAAGGGCTGCCGCTCATGAACGTGGACATTGA
This sequence comes from Gammaproteobacteria bacterium, assembly GCA_050725475.1. GTDB lineage: Bacteria > Pseudomonadota > Gammaproteobacteria > JBOHHR01 > JBOHHR01 > JBOHHR01. The sequence continues at coordinate 4,486 of JBOHHR010000021.1, forward strand.
CCGCGACACGATCGCCCGCTACGGTTTGAATGTCGCCGACGTGCACGACATAATCGCCGTAGCCGTGGGGGGCGCGAAGCGGGGCTGGTGTTTGAAGGCGATAGGCGTTTCGATCTCATGGTGCGGCTTCCCGATGAGCTGCGCCGTGACCTGAACGCCCTCAGACGGCTGCCCGTTCCGTTGCCGTACGGCGGAAAGGAGGGTGGTCGGGCTGAGTTTATTCCCTTGGGGGAGATCGCGCGCATCGAGCTGACGGAGGGGCTGAATCAGATCAGTCGCGAGAACGGTAAGCGTCGCGTGGTGGTGCAGGCGAATGTGCGCGGTCGCGACCTTGGCTCGTTTGTGCAAGAGGCGCAGCCACCGTCATCATCGGGGGCTTGATGTCGAGCACTTTGTTAACCTTGTTCGTACTTCCGGCCCTATATCGCACAGTCGAACGTGAATGACGAAACGCGATGAGGCTAAACACGCCGGGGGCGAGAAACCGAAAAATGCCCGGTCCCCGCGGAAGCCCTCACAACAGCGGTCGCTGTAACAGCGTCTCGCTCCACGGCGGGGTTTCTTCCCTAAAAATCTCTCGATGCTGGAGACGGCTTTGCATTCCAGTACCTTACTATTAGCCACATGGTTAACAAAATCATTGTTGCGAATAATACGTTCATACCGATTACCTCACGTTAGTCGTTGCACCAGCGA
>JBOHHR010000022.1:0-8968 GCA_050725475.1 Gammaproteobacteria bacterium
ACCCCCGCGACCTGCAGGACTTATATTGCCGCTCGCGCGCAGAAGGGTTTGGGGCGGAAGTGAAGCGGCGGATCTTGATCGGAACCTATGCCCTTTCGGCGGGCTATTACGATGCGTATTATGTGAAGGCTCAACGGGTGAGGCGATTGATCCGAGACGATTTTCAAAGCGCCTTCCGGCAAGTCGACGTGATCGCCGGCCCGACCTCGCCTACCGTCGCATTTAGGCTCGCTGAGAAAACAACAGATCCGCTTGCCATGTATCTCTCCGATGTCTATACCATTCCGGCGAACCTCGCCGGCTTGCCTGCGATGTCGATTCCGGTCGGCCGGGTTGGAGCGTTGCCGGTAGGTATGCAGCTCATAGCGGATTATTTCCAGGAAGGGCGCTTGCTTAACCTCGCGCACCGTTATCAGCAAGTCACCGAGTGGCACCGGCAGATCCCGGCCGAGTTTGCCTCATAGGGAATCTGCTATGCCGTGGGAAAGCGTCATTGGCTTGGAGATCCATGTGCAACTGGCCACCAAGAGCAAGATGTTTTCGGGGGCGCCCACGGCCTATGGGGCGGCCCCCAATACCCAAGCATGCGCCGTAGACTTGGGGCTTCCCGGTGTGCTCCCGGTACCAAACCGCGAAGCCGTGCGCATGGCGGTGAAGTTCGGTCTGGCTGTCCACGCCGAGATCAGCCGGCGCTCGGTGTTCGCACGGAAAAACTACTTTTATCCCGATCTACCGAGGGGATATCAGATAAGCCAGTACGAGTCGCCCATCGTCACCAAAGGTTACCTGGATCTCGAGGGTGACGGGCACACCACCAAGCGAGTAAGGATCATCCGCGCTCACTTGGAAGAAGACGCGGGTAAATCGCTGCACGAGGGTTTTCAAGATCAGTCCGGAATCGATTTAAACCGCGCCGGCACGCCGCTGCTGGAGGTCGTTTCCGAACCGGACCTGCGTTCTGCCAAGGAAGCCGTGGCTTATATGCGTAAGCTCCACACCTTGGTGCGCTATCTCGGGATCTGTGACGGCAACATGCAGGAGGGCTCGTTTCGCTGCGACGCCAACGTATCGGTGCGGCCCCAGGGCGAACAGCGGCTCGGAACCCGCACCGAGCTGAAAAATTTGAACTCCTTCCGTTTCGTGGAAAAAGCCATCGAATACGAGATCGAGCGCCAGATCGATATTCTGGAAACAGGGGGAGCAGTGATCCAAGAAACCCGCCTGTTCGACAGCGATAAAGGCGAAACACGCCCCATGCGCCAGAAAGAAGAAGCGCACGACTATCGCTACTTCCCCGATCCCGATCTGCTACCGTTGGTGATCGATGAGGGCTTTATCGCCGAAGTGGGCGCCACCCTGCCCGAGCTCCCCGACGACAAAAGGCGGCGGTTTATGAGCCAGTTCGGGCTGAGCGCCTACGAGGCGGAATTGCTCACGGCCACCCATGAGCTGGCCGACTACTACGAGGCCGCGGTGCGCGCAGCAGACGGGGAGAGCAAACTCACCGCTCACTGGGTTATTGGGGAGCTGGCCGGCGCACTGAACAAAGCGGGTAAGGATATAGCCGCTTGCCCGATCCGTGCCGAACAACTCGGCCGCCTTATCAAGCGGATCGCCGATCAGACCGTCTCCGGCAAAATCGCCAAGCAGGTATTCGAAGCCATGTGGAAGGGGGCCGGGGATGCCGATACCATCATCGAGGCAAGCGGCTTGCGACAGCTCACCGACAGCGGCGAGATAGAGGGCATGGTCAAACAGGTGTTGGCCGAAAACCCGGAGCAACTGGCGCAGTATCGGGGGGGTAAGACCAAGGTGCTGGCCTATTTCGTGGGCCAGGTGATGAAAAAATCGAGTGGCAAAGCAGATCCGCAACAAGTAAACACGCTGCTGGAAAAGTTCCTGCATTAGACGTCGGCTGTTCCTTACCGACAGGCTCCTAGCTAGCGGTGAAATCCCCTCCTTTAGCCAGCCCAGCGATGGTCGGCGATTTGATCGAATGGGGCGAAAAACGCTTAGCCGAGGCGGGGGTCTTCTTCGGGCACGGCACCGACTGCGCCTTGGACGAAGCTGCCTTTTTGGTTCTCACTGCTCTGGGCTTACCGCTGGGTACTGTTGGAGCGGGGCTCAAACGAGTCGTCTCGGAAGAGCAGCGAAAGAACGTCTCTTGCCTGGTCGAGCAGCGGATCGAGACCCGCCAGCCCGCCGCGTATTTAGTACATGAAGCGTGGTTTGGGGGTTTGCCTTTCTACGTGGATGAACGGGTGCTGGTGCCTCGTTCCCCCATTGCAGAGCTCATCGGCTCCCGATTCGCTCCCTGGTTTTCGAAGCGTGAAGGGCTTCGCATCCTCGACCTAGGGACGGGAAGCGGATGTATTGCGGTCGCCTGCGCACTCGCTTTCCCCGACAGCCGGATCGATGCCACCGATGTCTCGCAAGACGCCTTGCAAGTGGCGCGCATAAACGTGCAGCGACACGGTTTGGAGCATCGCGTCCGGTTACATGAATCGGATGTTTTTGCAGCACTCCCGCAACACGCCTACGACATTATCGTCAGCAATCCCCCCTATGTACCGGAGCCCGAGATCAAAAAACTTCCTCCCGAGTACCTGGCCGAACCCAAGCTGGGCCTGGCAGGTGGCGGAGACGGACTACAGATCGTGCGCCGCCTGCTGGCGCAAAGCGCTTCCTACTTGGCCGAGGCCGGGCTCTTAATCGCTGAGGTTGGACACCAGGAAAAACGCCTGCAGCAAGCTTATCCCAACGTACCCTTCCTGTGGTTAGAACTCGAACGGGGCGGGGAAGGCGTATTTCTCCTGGAAGGGAGCGAGCTGCGCCGCCATTTTCCTCATTTATAATTAAGGCGCTTCCGCAGAATCTGTGGGGTGGTCTCCTTAAGAAAAGTGGCGGGCGCCTGAGATATCGAGTAGTATTTTGTGACCAGGTGTTTGTGGAGGTATTTCGTGAGAACACCAAAATCCCGTTCTACTCTCACGCTGACATCGGCTGCATTCGTCATCAGTGGCCTTCTCAACGTGGACGCTGCATGGGCGGAGGAATGTGCCCAACCACACGAACACACCGCCTTAAACGCCCGCGTCCTGCAGACGGAACTTATGGTGGCGGCCCTTTCGTGTGGCAATCGACCGCTCTACAACGCGTTTGTGAGAAAGTTCCGGGGCGAGCTAGGCAAACAGGGACATTCCCTGCGCCTGTTTTTCGCACGGCATTACGCTGGCAGGGGCGAAAAGGATCTGAATGTCTTTATTACGCGGCTAGCCAACGAAACCTCACAACGCAGCAACGCTGACCGCGCAGCGTTTTGTTCCCAGGCCTCATCGTTGTTCTATCAGTTGTTGAATGCCGACTTGTTAGAAACGTTGCGCGATAGCACGATCGCCATGCGCCACAGAATCCCATCCTGTGGCGTATATATCGAAAACGGAGGAGAGAACGACGGCTACACCAGGTCCGATGGGAAGAAGATACTTGGCAAGAGCTTACGGGTATCGAAGTAATGGTAATGACGCCGCCCGAGGGCGGCGTCATTACCGGTTCATATTAAGCGCAAACGAACTTACCGTTCGATGACGATTTCGGCCCGCCGGTTTTGCGGCTCGCGAACGCCGTCATCGGTCGGCACCAGAGGCTGCGTTTCGCCCAGGGCCTCGGTTTCAATAGTGTCCGCTTGCACCCCCAACTCGGCGAGAGCGGACTTGACTGCCTCTGCGCGCCGCTGGGATAGATCCATGTTGTGCTGGTCAGAGCCAGACGTGTCGGCGTGGCCATATGCCATGATCCGCGTGAACGGCTGATCGTTAGCATCGGCCGCTGCACTTTCGACGACGCTCACTCCCTCAACCGTCACATCCGCTTTATCCAAATCGAAGAATACCAGATAGTTCTGCAGTGGTGGGGCCGCAACCTCTGGCTCGGGTTCGACCAGCGCCGCCTCGACCCTGGCAATCGCATCCGTAAACGCCTGTTTGCAAGCGTTTATGTCTTCCGGCTGTAAGTCCTCGGAAGCCTGCTCGAGCCAGCAATCGTAAGAGGACTGGGCGCGGGCCGCATCCTCAGGCGCTTTGGTTCGTCCAGTCTGATCGAGCGCCGAAACCAGCCGCTGCCGTGCCTCAGACAGCTCGGAGACATATTTGTCTTTCAAAAACGGTTGTCGGAGCTCGACCTGATCCGGTGCCGACGATTGCCCTTGCGCAGCGGCCATTGCCCGCAGCGCATATGTATCAGCGTCTCGGTGGTCGCCCAGAGCCTTTTCGGCTTGGGAAAGCGCCGTGTAGTCCTGCGCCAGGGCATGGTCGAAGCCGGTGCCTGTCGGCTGCACATTCGCGATCTGATTCATCGGCCGCGAAGCACACCCGATCAGGGAAACCGCCGCGGCCATGACCACCGCAAATTTCATCATAAAAGTCATTGTCAATGTCCTCCCCTATAGCGTTGCCGCGGCAACCATGGTGCGAAACACCCGTAAGGTCACCGAAACGGAACGTCTACAAGTGTGTGTACCCTAGCCTAGAAGTTGAACCCAACGCCGAGCGAGTAGGGAAATATGCCCTCTGTACAGCAATTCTCGATTATCGATGTTTCGTACCCAATGTTCCCGAATACAAACGTGCTCTCGTTAACGTAATATTTAAGCCCCCCTTCCACGCCGAAGACGCCGTCATCTGTGATTTGCGCGCCATATGCCCCGCCGGCGTTAAACCCCACATACGGCTGCCATTTTGCCAGATCCCACTGGTAAGCGGCCTGAAAAATCGAAGCGCCATTAAATAGGCTGTTGTCACCCGGGTCGCTATAGATCAGTCTCTGTTTAAACGAGAGCAGGACATTCTTGCTGAAGTAGTATCCGATCGACCCCGTGACGTTCATAAAGTTATTATCAAGATCGTCGTTCGAAAAACCGGTACCCGTCAAGGTCGCCTCCCAGTTACCGGCATGCGGGCCGGGATCGAGGGTATACGGAGGCATACCGGTCGATTCCGCCATTGCCGTCGTGCTCAACGCAATTACAGGAAGTGCAAAAAGTAACCTTTTCATGCTTTAACTCCTCTCTATCTCCTCCCCTAAGCCCAAAAAAAGCGCTCGCGCCGCGGGGGGTATGCGTGCGTGACCGCTAACCGTTCCCTTGCGAAAAGGGTGGTCGCCAAACTCAATGCGATTCAATGAAAATCGCCCCGAATTTGTTTCTTTATCGAAATATAATTTGTATTTTAGATACAACACTAGCAACATCGTATCTTAACTTGGCTTTAGTTGCAACATCTTGTTGCTTAATTCCAACGACGCTGATGGGTATAAACACGCATCCACTCGCTGTGAGGTTCAGAAAAGTCATGCCCAAATCGATTCAGCACGGTTCTGGCTCGGGCACTCGTGATGCAATGCTCTATGAGTTTTCAGTTGTCGGGTTGTTCAACCGAGGGCGATGGTATGGATCTGGCAATCGAACACCGACTGTACGTATCGGCGTACCTGGACAAACGCTTCGGTACCCCGTCGGTGCTAAGTCGATAGCGTCTGCCCACACAAGGCACTCCTTGAACGATAACTTCCTATAGGAAACAATAGCCATGCGGACACACTCGGAGATAAACCACCATGCGCCTATACAGATCTCTGTCCATCGTCATCCTTGCGTTTGCGCTCTGCACCTCGCATGCGCTCGCCGCATCGACGGCGCAAGAGGTGGTCATGACGACCTCGGATCAAGTTATCGCTCGATTGAGGTCCGAGCAGCAGAGGCTCGCCGATCAGCCTGAAAAAGTCTACGCACTCATCGACGAGATCGTGCTTCCGCATTTCGATTTTGTGCGCATGGCGGCCTTGGTGTTGGGAAAAAACTGGCGCGCGACGGATAAGGATCAGAAGATTCAATTCGTGCGGGAATTTCGCCGGATGCTGGTCCGTACCTATTCCAAAGCTCTGCAAAACTATGCCGATGAAGAGATCGTGTACCCCCCCATGCATGGCGATGGGTCCCGCGGCTTGGTGACCGTGAAGACGGAGATCGTACGTGCCCAAGGACCCGCAATCTCCATCGACTACCGGATGCATAACAGAGGCGGTAGCTGGAAAGTGTTCGATGTGGTAGTGGCAGGGATCAGCCTGGTGTCCACGCACCGCAGCGAATTCAACTCGGCGATCCGCCACGGCGGCATCGACGGATTGATCGCGGAGCTTAAGGGCCGCAACGACAAGGGCGTTAGCAGTTGAGCAAACGGAAAAGAACCGCCCACACCGGTTCTCAGATTGCGCGAGAGGTTGTGAAAAAATCGTCGCGAGCGAAGGGAGGTCGTGTTCCGCCGGAGCGGAGGACCGTTTCGCCGGGAGCGAAAACGGCGTACAAGGCCCGAAGGGCCGAGTCTCAGGGATGAGACGAGCAACCGGAGTGTATAGTGAAATACATGAGGATTCCGAGCACCGCCGGAACACGAGATCCCGAGCGCAGCAGATTTTTTCACAAGCTCTGAGTGTTCGCCGCACGTTTTCCCGCTGCTTTAGGCTCGTTGCCGTTTCCGGCCTCACCTTGCTCCTCTTGTCCGACCCAGCGGCCGATGCGAAAGAAGAAGCGGTCATCGAGGAGATCGAATTGCCAATCAGCTCGGCAGAGCTGCAAACGCGTATAGAACGCATTGGGGCCGGTTCTCCGGCGGCTGATTCGCCCCAGGCAAAACTACTCGATCGGTATGCGCAAGCGGCGGACAAGCTGGTGTCGATCGAGAATTGGAAGCGCAAGGCGACGAAGTACCAGGAGCGGATCGCAAAAGCGCCGCGGCGGATCCGTGAGATCCAGGCGGACCTTGCCAATCCCCCCGCAGAGCCGGAGGTCTCCTTTTCTGACAGCGCGTCCCTCGCTGAGGCAAACCAGCAGCTTGAACAACACCGTGCGGCCTTGGACAAGGCGCGCGCCAAGCTGGCGGACTTGGTGGAAGAACGCACCCGCCGCGGCGAGCGTCGGCGCCAAATTCCAGAGAGCATCGCGGCGCTGAAGCAGCGGCTCTCCGAGTGGTTGTCGGGTGGCCCTGAGACGCCTAAGGACGCCACCAAAGAAACCGCAGAAGCGCACAGGCTTCTTTACCAGCTTACGAAGCCAGCCGTTGAGGCCGAGATCCACGCCTTGGAGCTCGAGCTGGCAAGCTACGACGCCGGTTCGGCCCATCTGCCACTGCGTATCGACAAGGCGGGACGGGAGATCACGCTGTCCGAGAAACGGCTGGCAGCGTTCCAAAAACTGGTGGAGGAACAAGGGCGCAAACAAGCCCTGCAGGTGTTGCAGCTGGCGAGGGAGGCGCGTGCGGAAGCCGGCACGGTCGTTCCGGAGCTGCGTGACTTCGCAATAAGAATCGCAGAGGAAATCGGGCGTTACGCAAACTCGCTCGCTGCCGAACGAGGGCTACTGGATAAATTGCAGGTGCTCCAGTACCAGGTTAACAGCACGAAAAAAAAGACGCAAGCCCTGGAGCGCGCTTTTTCCGATATCCAAAAACGAGTGGCGACCACCGGACAAAACAGCGCGGTGGGTCGTTTGCTGCGCCGCCAGAGTGCACAGTTACCTGATATTCGCAAGCTCAAGCGCGAGACACGTGAGCGCTTAAGCACATTGGGCGACATGGACCTGGTGCGCATAGAGCTGGAGGATGCGCGACTGCGACTGGCCGATTTGGACAGCATTATCGCTGAGCGTCTTGAGCCCTTTCGCGGGAAAATAGAAAAAGGCGAGTTGCGCGAAAGCGAGCGTATTGTGCGGGGGCTGTTACAGAAGAAAAAGCGCGCCGTGGATTCCGTCTCGGGGATTTTCGATGACTACACCGATTTGTTGTTCAAGCTCAATCTCGCCACCGACCAGTTGCTGGCGAAGAGCAGGCAGATTGCGGAGTTTATTGGCGAGCAAGTGCTTTGGATCCGCAGTGGCTCGCCGCTCGACTTAGCCACCTTGCGCGAGGCATGGACTCCGATGCGGTGGTTGGTCGCTCCCTCGAGCTGGCTCTCGTTTAGCAAGGCTCTGGGCACGGAATTTAAACAACACTCCTTGGGCAACGGCGCTCTCGTTCTCGCCGTGCTGTTGTTAGGCTTGCTGCAGCCGCTGCTGTTGCGACGTTTGAAGTCCTTAGGGGAGATGGCCCAGAAACCGCGCGTGACGGGGTACGCGCCCACGCTGTGGGCCTTATTCATCACCGGGGCGCTGGCCGCTTTTTGGCCCTTGGTGTTGGGCCTGCTTTGGTGGCAAATCGAACAAAGCCCCATCGCCGACACCTTAAGCAGAAGTATCGGATTCGGTTGCTTGAGCGCCGCCGCCGTGCTGGCGTCCTTCGAATGCCTGCGCAAAGCGACGGTACCCGATGGCCTGGCTGCGGCACATTTCGCTTGGCCGGCGGATACCACAAAACCCGTGCGCCGTCATTTGATCTGGTTTGCGCCCTTTACCGTCTTTAACGTCCTGGTCATAGGCGCGTTGTACGCCTACTCCGATGAATCGGGGCTGGAATCGCTGGGGCGCCTCGCGTTCATGGTCGAAATGGTGGCGGTATTGGTCTACAGCGCGCTGCTCTTTCCAAGCAGCGCAGGATTGATGGAGAACGTCAAGACCTTAAAGCGTGCGGCCACAAAGCAGTTTTTCTTCCGTTCCACCCGCTATCTGGCCCTGGCCGCGCCGGTGCTGCTGATCGCAGCGGCGGTTATGGGTTATACCTACACCGCGATTCAACTCGGCTGGCGTCTTTATCTCAGCGGCGGTCTTTTATTTGCGCTCATCATCGTGGCGGAGATGATCTCGCGGGGCCTGCTGCTCGCCAGGCGGCGGCTCGCCATCGAGCAGGCACGCAAGAAGCAAGAAGCCCAGAAAGCGGAAGGCGATTCCCGCAAAGAGGCGGAGATCCAGGATGAGTTGATCGATCTGGCGACAGTGAATACGCAATCCGACCGCTTGCTGCGCAGCAGCCTGGCCGTTGCCTTA
>JBOHHR010000023.1:0-6509 GCA_050725475.1 Gammaproteobacteria bacterium
CAGCTGCGGGCTGTGCCGCTCCGCTCAGCGCCTAGATCTGATCAAGGATCTGACCGAACCGGAGCGACGGAGGCTTGCGCTCCTCTTGCGAGAATACCTCACCCAACCGATTATTAATGTGCATGACCTTAACTTTGGCTTATGGCACGGTAACCCGGTGTTCTTTCCCGCCCACCGGGGCTATATTGGTGGGTTCGAGATTTGGCTGCTCAACGTCATCGGTCCTTCCGATTCCAGGTTCAGTCCGAAATTCGTGCCGCTTCCCAAGTGGGACCCAGCAGATCCGATCCCCGGACCGATCCCCGGAGCGATGGACGAAGCCGAAGGGTTCCAGGTAGTCGATAAGGATTGCCCCGGATTTCCGGAAGTCCCCTGTGAGCCCCTAGGCGACTCTGATCTCACCGACAACGAGAATATCAATGGCGGTATACTAGGGACCGGTGTAGTAGGATGGGAATTGCCTGAACATTTCAAGTACCACGGCAATCCCACTCCATTCCCAGGTACGCCGGACGTGTGTCAGTACGAGAGCGTTGAGCAGATCCGCGCAGGTGGCGGGGTACTTCCGGCCCTCGAGGATCTCTACCACAACTATGTGCATGGCCAGGTCGGGGGAAACATGCGTAACGCGGAGTCACCCGGGTCGCCCATCTTCTGGCCCTGGCACGGGCTTCTCGATGATGTGAGTCTGCAGCGCGAGACCGCGTGCAGCAGAGGCAGCCGAGCCGCCCCGGTCTGCGTTGATGTGTTTACGCCGTTCACGGCTTCCCGGTCCGCCGCGCTCGCGGCGAGCGGCGCAAGTGCGGAGAGTCCCACGCACGTGACGGCCCCCCTCGGCTTTTGGTGGTGGTTCGAGGACCTCGTGACGCCACCGGACGTGTCTCCGTCCTTCGTCGTGGACCACTCCGGCTTCAACTTCAAAGGTAGGGTGCGAGGCGAAGCGAAGCTGGTGCCTGGCCTCGTCGGGCAGGCGCTTCAGCTCGACGGACGGGACGACTTTGTGGTGGTCCGTGACCGAACGGTCGGGGAAGTGGGCTCCTCAGACTTTACGCTCGATGCCTGGATCAAGACTGCGGTGGATGGGGTTCAGCCCGTCGTCGAAAAGTGGAGCCCTCACGGTACCGGCTATACGCGGTTCCTGAAGGACGGGCTGCTCGGCCTCCTCCTCGCGACGGATCGCGAGCAGCGCGTGTTCATGGCGCAGGTCGGGCCCGTCGCGGATGGGCAGTGGCACCATGTGGCGGCAGTCGTCAACCGTCATCGTGCAGAAGCGCAGGACGATGGTGAGGAAGAAGGCGATGCAAGCGCGCTCTTCGTGGACGGGGAGGTCGTCTTACAGTTCGACGCTACAGCCTTGGCCGATGATGCTACCAGCCACAGCAGGCTCCGGATTGGTCGTTCGCGAGCTTTTTCCGATGACGCCAGCCCTGCATTCTTCGAGGGAGAGCTCGACGAGATCGATTTATTCCGTTCGGCGTTGTCTCCTGACCTCGTGGCCTCCATTTACATTGCCGGGAGCGCGGGTAAATTCGGGTCACTCGGCAACCTACCGACCTCGGCTGGGCGGCCGCCGTGCCTCGTGGCGCTCGGGGAAATAACTGCGGCCGTTCCCGAAGCCGCAGCCCTATCCCCCCTTTATGACGAGGTAATCGAGGCGCTTCGCCAGGGCAAAGAAGGGCTGGCGCGGCGGAGGTTGCGCGAGCTTCGCGATCAGGCCTTGGAAATGGCTCCGGAGCCGATGTTCCCGAATCCGGGTCTCCACGTTATCCACGGCCAAGCCGATGCGTGCCTGCAACAACGCGACCTCCAAGCGGCGGCTGGCATGAGCAGTGATCCGGCCGCGAGCTCCGCTGGCGGGGAGGCTCTTCCCTTAGAATGACTGGTCCTAACCCGCCGCTTCTTGAAGGGTTCGACTGGCTGGGATCCGAGAAAGCTTCCGATCTGCGGATCCCAGCATGGAAGGCATCGGACTGCGGTGGGTCTGGCCCCGTGTGGAGCTTCGCCGAGCCCCACGGCGACCGTGACGATCAACTCAGCTTGGCTCCGTGGCGTTTACACCTCCTGGGCTGAAGTCATGTCCTACTACGCTCCACTCGATGGAGCTGGAAATATCGTGTTGCATGAGGTCACGAGAAACCAAGGGGATCGCATGCACGTCAATCTGCCGCGCTGAGGAGCGAGAGCAGTGATCGGGCTAGACACGAAGGAGGTATAGGATGAAAAAATCCTATCGTGCTTGGCCTAGCAGTGGAGTGAGCCTCAATACCGCTCCCGCACAAGAGCCTCATGATGACGGTGTTGAAGCAGCATCGGTTCGCCACGCTGATAATCCGGTGGTCGAGCGATATCTTGTCAATTATTCGAAAGTGGGTATCCATTTAGCCCCACCTCCATCTATATGTGGTAGTTGGGTGTTTCCGTTCCGCCCAACAGGCGTTTATACGATATTGAATCGGTCGTAGCCGCTTGCTGACCGTTCTTGGCCCTCCATTCGGCAAAGGTGATGGCACCGACCAGAGTATTGATTCTTTCATGACGGATGCCGCGCTGCAGTTCAATCCGAACAACAAGGGAAAGGACAAGTTTCAGTTGGCTTCTCGCAGACTCTTATCCGTTGAGTACCGTCGAGACGGATTTCGAATCAAGAAGTCACTTGCAAAACACATTATAAAAATCCTCAGCGATGCTGGCGTCAGAGTCAGATCTTGTTATATGCATGCTGCGTCAGCCAGCTAGCGAAAGCCTGCGCAATTGTTATTTTAGGCGTGGGTCATATGTCCAGCGGCGCAGTTTTATCGCCTGAAGCCGTGCCGTATTCGGGTGAGCCGGGTTAATGAGGACATTCCTCTCTTCGGGAACGATGACAGAGGGCACAATCAGTAATGCGGAAGTGCGCGCGGCCGCCCATGCGTCACCGGCATCCAAGCTGACCTTTCCGGTAGGGATGGCGTCCCAGCCCACATGATTTTCCGTGTCGAGCTTCTCTGCAGCGTTCCAGACCGCATCCGGTGCCTCTATCTTAACCAGGTAGCGATTGAGGGGTAGGTCACCGGCGGCTAACTGCGCCAAGGTCTCAAGGCAGGCCAGAGCGATCGAGCCAGACGCATACACAAGCGGCGTACCGGCACGATTCCAGCGCCCACCGGAGCGGCGAGCACCTTCCCCGCTCAAGTCCAGAGCGGTATAGTCTGGCGTATCGGTGCCGATCCGCCAGATTGCGACGCTCAGGCGTACGCTCCACTTTGCATCTTTGCGAGCAGGCTGGAGACGAGTTCCTGCCCCTCCGCGGTATCCATATAGTCGGCCGGGCACTGGCCTCCCAGTGCGGGCAGCGGTCTATCGAGCCAGTCTGCTACCCATTTGGCTGGATCGAACCCCCTGGGATCGCCTGACTGCTCGACCATGACCTGGACCTGGCCGACGAGCTTGGATAAGCCGACGACACGCTCGCCCTGCTCGACGGAAAGCCGCTGATTGGCGCGCATCTTTCGATCGACCGTGGCCCGAGGCAAACCCAGGACTTTGAAAAGCCGTTCCTTGGGACGACCGATGGTCTTGGCGAGCTTGACGACCTCGCCGGCAAGAATGCCTTTCTTAATGATCGCGATACGCTCTGTGGGGCCCAACCAGTAGACACCGGCGAAGTTGATCACGCTGGTTTCCGTCGATTTCACCATGACGAACTCGCCGGTAGCGCTCTTGCGGGCCACTTTCCGCGCTTTCGTCGTTGTTCCAGCTTTCACAGTAGACGTCGCATAAGGTTATCTCCAATGAGACCTTATTTTAGCTCATTTGAGGAATGTGAACCAGTAGCGGGCTTCACAGCCCGCACCTACCAACTGACCAATAAGGTACGGGACCGGGTGGTCCTCTTTAGCATATTCCTCTGGGTGGCGCCAAAGAGGCCAGGGTTGCTTAAGGGACCAAGGTCGCTTATTTTTTCGTTGGCCATCGTCCGAAATATTCGATCCTGGCCCTTTCTCTAGCTATTTTTTCGCCAGCTCCACTGCGCGCCACAGATACCAACTCGCCACCGTGCGGTAAGGCTGCCACCGCGCGCCGCGCTTCTCGAGGTCTTGGCGCGTCGGCAGCTCGCGTTTCTTGAAGGCGATCGCGAAACCTTTACGGATCCCGTAGTCGTCTGCGGGCAGCACGTCCGGGCGGCCGAGGCGGAACATGAGGAGCATCTCTACGGTCCAGCGGCCGATGCCGCGCACCTCTGTGAGGCGCTCGATGATCGTTTCGTCCTCCATGCGGTGGACCTCGCCGAGCGTCGGGATATCACCGCTGGCGGTACTTCGCGCCAGGTCGCGGAGCGCAAGGACCTTCGAGCCCGAGAGACCGGCGGCGCGGAGCTTCTCGTCCGAGCAGCGCAGGATCTGCTCGGCCGTAGGGCCTTTGTGCGCGCACGGGAACAGCGCGCACACGCGGGCGTAGATCGTCGCCGCAGCCTTGCCGGTGAGCTGCTGATAGACGATCGCCTCCACGAGCGCGACGAACAGGCTCGGTGTCTTGTTGAGCTGCATGCGAAAAGGACCGACGCTGTCGATGACCCGCGCCAGCGCCGCGTCGGACGCGCGTACGTGTTCGACCGCAACGCTCGGATCGAAGCCGAACATGCCGTCGCCGGCGAAAAGTTCGGGGACGCCGTTCGCCTGGGCGCCTTCGATCGCGAGTAGGCGCAGCTTGGTGGTGATGCCCCCGTTCGCGGAGAAACCGCCGACCTTGCCACCGGCCGCCAGTACGCGATGGCACGGCACGACGATCGCGAACGGATTGCGTCCGAGTGCTTGCCCCACGGCGCGTGCCGAGCCGTGCGCTCCGAGCCGCGCTGCGATGTCGCCGTACGAAAGGGTCACGCCCGGTGGAATGGTGCGCGCGACTTCATAGACGCGGCGGTGGAATGGCGGCACGCCGTCCATATCGAGCGTGATGGTGGAGAGATCGCTGGTCTCACCGTGAAGAAGCGCGACGATGCTATCGATCGCCCGCTGCACATCGGGCGGCGCCGGGGATCCGCGCGCGTTCGGAAATCGTTGGAGCAGGCGTGCGCGCGTCTCGCTGTCGCGCGCCTCCGGGAGTTGCACGCCGGCGACCCCGCGCCCGTCCCACGCAATGCCGCAACGACCAATCGCGGTATCGAACAGAGTAAAGCTGTGAGTCATCATCATCATCGCGCGATCATAGCACGCGACACGAACGCCAGGCTTGGGGGGTCGTGCTTGCTCTTAAAGCGCACTGTCCTAAAGTCGCTGTTTTGTGTCAAAGCGAACCCGCTTCCTTGACGGTTGTCCTAAAGATGGCTCAGCACGGGCGCCGATCTGTCATGGCGATACGCCGGTTGCAACGGCTGCAACCGCTTGTTACCCTCGCCAGCGCCGGCCACCACTGTTGGGAAAACTTCACGTTCGGGACTGCAAGGCGACGTCGGGTAGGCGGAATCCCAGCCGCGGCGAAATCGACCCGAACAGGAGGACGTTCGTCACGGATTCGGTGCGATGCGTCCGTATCTATAATCAATCTATGGGCCGACTCGATTTACCCATATAACACAGAAACGCAGAAAGGAGGGAATGCCATGTCTACACTCGCTAAGAATACGAAGGCGACGGTGATCCCCTGCCTGCGCTACCGCAATGCCGCGGCTGCGATCGAGTGGCTATGCCGGGTTTTCGGCTTTGAGAAGCAACTCGTCGTGCCCAATGAGGACGGGACCATCGCTCACGCCCAGCTCAGTTTCGGCAATGGAATGATCATGCTTGGGTCCGTTGTGGATTCTGAGTTCGGTCGCTTGCTGAAACAGCCGGACGAGATCGGAGGTGCAGAGACGCAGACCGCCTATGTGATAGTCGCGGATGCCGATGCGCTCTATGCGCGCGTGCAGGCCGCAGGTGCCGAGGTGGTGCGGGATATTAAGGACGAGGATTATGGTGGGCGCGGCTTCACCTGCCGTGATCTCGAACGGCATCTGTGGAACTTCGGTACCTACGATCCGTGGTGATGGCCGAGGAGGCGTTCTACTCGGACCCGATCGATCGGCAATGAGCGGTAAAGGTGATCGCTTTTGCCTTGGTGTGCTCGCGGCCCTAGTTGCAGGCTGTATCCAGCCGGCGGCGGACCAGTCATCCGCAAAGGCCCCACCACCCGCAGTCAGTGTGGCCGAAGTCCTGGTTAAAGAGGTAACCGAGTGGGATGAGTTCACCGGCCACATAGAAGCGGTGGAAACGGTGGAGATCCGGCCGCGGGTGGCCGGTTACATCGAGCGGATCGAGTTCAAGGAAGGTAAACAGGTCAACAAAGGCGAGGTGCTGTTCGTCATCGACCAGCGCCCCTTCCAAGCAGAGTTTCTGCGCGCTGAGGCGGAGCTCGCGCGGGCCAACGCCCGCTCAGGGCTCGCCCGTGCCCAGGCCACCCGCGCCCAGAAGCTGGTCGCCAAGCGCGTGATCTCGGAGGATGAATTCGACGAGCGGATGGCCGCCGACGCGCAGGCCAGGGCCGACATCCGTGCC
>JBOHHR010000024.1:0-5471 GCA_050725475.1 Gammaproteobacteria bacterium
ACGACCGTCACCAGCAGCAGCGAGGATCCGATCCAACCACGACGATTCATGAGCGGCGCCCTCCTGAGCCCTTGGCGGCGGGGATCGTTGCTTTGGGCGGCGAGCGGGACGGCATTGAAGGCATCGAGCGGGAGAGCATGGCCTCGAGCGCGAGGCGCACCCGAACCACCAGCTCCTGATTTACCGTGGCCAGCCCCAGCACCCAGTAGAGCCACAACCCGTCGATCGCCGCGGCGACGGCCTCACCGACCCCCGGAGGCAGCCCGTCGTCAGCGACGCGCCGGTGGAGATCGCTGTAGACCGCGCGCATGGGCTCGATCAGGGAGGGGTTCTGTGCCAGGGCCGCGAAACACGCAGACGAGCTGCGCTGGAGCTCCTCCGTCCACCCCTGGGCATCCGAAAGGCAGTGGTCCAGCAGGGCCCGCGCCATGCGCCCCGGTCCTTCCGGAGTGCGCTCGTAGGCTTCCATGTAGCATGCGCGCCAATTGCCCGCGGAACGCGTGACCAGCGCTTCCACGAGGCGGTCCTTGGTCGGGAAGTGATGCAAGAGACCGCCCTTGCTCATGCCTGCCTCGGCGGCGACGGCGTCGAGCGTCAGGTTGGCGATCCCTTGGCGCACGACCACCGCCTCGGCAGCGTCCAGCAGCGTGTTCTGCAACTCGTTGGTGTCGGATCGTACCATGGGGGCACTATACCGTCCGGACGGTCTTTCTTACGTCTATGTGGGCTGTTTTCGGGGGTCATGGTGGGTAGATGCTCATGGGTTGGTACGTTGGAACGTCTAACTTCTGGAGGCACGGTCGGCGGGTTTTCGCGGCCACTCGCATGGCCTCGTCGGCCGGCGTTGATACGCATAAAGCCGCCCAACACTTCCGGTTTGGCCTGGACGCGTCTTTACATCGAATAGTCGTTCGGGGAGGGCTAAATTCGACATCGGGATGACCGAGCGCGACGCTTTTTTTTTGGCCCGACATGCGCCGAGTGTGAACAACGAGGGGCGAGTCGCCTTTATCGTCGGCAGACTCGGTCAGCGTTCGCCGTCTGAGCCCGCCAGCTCCCTCAGCCTTCGTTCGAGAAAGCGCCGCTCCGGCTCCGCGTGAGGCCGAGGGCGCGTTTGTAGGAAGCGCGGGCTTCGGCGGTTCTCCCAGCCGCCGGCACAGATCCGCCCGCGCCGCGTGCGCCAGGTGGTAGTCCGCGAGATCGCCGCGCGCCAGGATGGCGTCGATGAGAACAAGCGCCGCCAAGGGGCCGTCGCGCATCGCCACGGTCACGGCGCGGTTCAGCTCCACCACAGGCGACGGATCGGCCCGCACCAGCACGTCGTAGAGACCGACGATCTGCGCCCAGTCCGTAGCGGCGGCGTTGGAGGTGGTGGAGTGCACTGCGGCGATCGCCGCTTGCAGCGTGTACGGACCGAAGCGCCGCGACTTGAGTACCCGCTCCACCAGCGCCAAACCCTCCGCGATCTGGCCCCGGTTCCAGAGCGAGCGATCCTGCTCCCAACACCGACCGCCTATTCCACCGTGTCCCTCCGAATCAGTTAGTCCCCATCGAAGACGGCTCCCGGCGTCCGTCCTCCAGCCTTTTCAAGCAAGAAAAGATGCCGGTCAATATCGAGTCCCTTATGGTAGAGCAGGGACGCCCGCCGGAAGATACTTGTGGGCTATCCGGGCCACTTCCTCACGTCGATCATCGCTGGACATGTCCGCCAGTTCGGTCATCCCATCGTCAAAGACACGGCCCCGCCCAACGATCCGGCCCACGGCCTCGTTCTGGGAAAAAAGAAGGATCCATTTGTGCGAATGAAATGGTCCGATCCCACCAGTGGATTATTGCGCTCCCCCAGGGCTAACGCAGAGTCTGGGTACAGCGCCGTTGCTGTTAGACATACCCCCTTTCGATACAAGCAGCTGACGAATTTCACTCCGGAGTATCGCTTGCGGATCGGGGACTATCGTGTTCTGTTCGAAATCGAGGGTAATAGTGTCTTGGCTCCGAAATCAAGTGGACACGGCCGACCCGATTTTGTGTGAGTGTCACACCTGGCTCGGGCAACCAGGCGATTGTGTTCTGCACGGGGGAACCGGCCGACTTCTCCACGCTATGTCCACGGTCCCGTCGTCCCATTCTCACGAACGGGGCGGTGGGCATAGAAACGATGCAGCACCTAGCCCGCTGGCGGGCACCTGGGTTACAAGAGAAAGCTTCGATTAACCTCTTGAACGAAAGGTGACGACGATGACGAACGAGATGCTGCAAGCGAATGATAGCAAGACGACGGATACCCAAGCACGGTGCCTGTTGGTGGCGATGGAGATGAGCTTGAAGACCTGGCGGCTGGCGATGGCGGTGGCAGGTCAGCCCCGGAAGCGGGTGAAGACGGTGGAGGCGGGCCATTACCTGGACTTGGCGGGGTGGCGGAAGCCAAGGTGCGGCTCAAGCGGCCGGACGAGACGAAGGTGGTGTTTTGTTACGAAGCGGGCCGGGATGGGTGTCATCCGTACCGGCGGTTGACCGAGCTGGGCCATGAGGTGTGGGTGATTGACTCGGCCAGCATTGAAGTCTCGCGCAAGATGCGGCGGGCGAAATCGGATGGGATTGATGCGGACAAGCTGTCGGAGTTGATGCAACGGCAGGCGCGGGGGGAGAAGGCGCTGCGGATCGTGCGGGTGCCCCCGGTGGAGGTGGAAGACCAGAGGCTCTTGCCGCGGGAGCGCGAGATGCTTTTGGAAGATCTGCAACGCGTGCGCAACCGGATCGCATCGCTGTTGTTCACCCAAGGCTACCGGGAGGTGCCCAAGCGTGCCCGGGGCTTGCGGGCCTGGCTGGAGACACCGCGGGAGATGGGCGCGCAGCTACGGGAGCGGCTCGAACGGGACATCGAACGGCTGACGCTGTTGGAGGGCCAGTTCCAGGTAGTGGAAAAGGCCATGCTGTTGAAGGTTCGACAAGACCGGAAGACGGCGATGGCCCAGGTGGCGTGGGCCTTGATGCGGTTGTGCGGCATCGGGTGGGTGGGTGCCTGGGTGTTGGCGAGCGAGCTGTACGGCTGGCGGACCTTCCGTAACCGGCGGGAGGTAGGCGGCGCCTTGGGACGGACACCGACGCCTTACAGCTCCGGAGAAGACGAGCGGGAACAAGGTATTAGTAAAGCAACGCGCGGGCGCGGGCCATGCTGGTGGAGTTGGCCTGGCTGTGGTTGCGCTACCAGCCCGATCGGCCTTAAGTCCCCCCCAGGAATCCACCCAAGCTCTGGTTAAAAATAGCCCTGGGGGTGTCCCGGCAAAGAGATTGATCCAAAAGGCCTAAACGAGTTCGATCACGACCGCGCCCGATGTCCACCCCGGCAGTTACCCTGCCGTTTTCGTAGAAGGGGCGCGGTCACTTGAGGTGGCTCACCCGTGGGAGTGTATGCGGGATTCAGGTGCGGACAGAAGTCCAGCACGGATAGAAGGTGAAGGCGCGCGGCGCTGATGATGAAAAGCAACCGGCTCGAAACCCGAGGCATGCGGATGGGCTGTTCAGTCAGACGATTTTCAGGGGAAGCGATAGGAGCTGGCGTGAAGCTACGAAGTGGCGCATGACTCCAAGGCGATAAAGAAAATGTAACGAAAAAGAATTGGCTCCCAGGAACTGGACAGCGAACGGCCCCGCGCAGACACCACGCGGTGTGCATGACGAAAGATTTACAATTCATTTAATAGTTAGCTGCTCCATTGCACCATGGCAAACCGGAAACCCAAGGATAAGCTGCGACTCTTGCCCACAGCAGGCCGCTGGAGCTTTAACCGGAGCACTGCGACCTACTTGGGGCCTCATGAACCGAATACTCCCTTATACGGGCACTTTGAATTCATCGAAGTGCCCTAAAGATGGTGCCGCCTGCGCCGAACCTCAAGCATCTGTAAAGCGCCCTGCACCATCCATCTAAAAAGCGGACTTAAACTCCGATAGAAGCTGTTCCATCTTGTAGAACCGCTTTCCTTTTCCATACAGCTTGCGCTGCGGGATAAACACTCGCTCCTCCGGGTCATCGACAACGTGCCCGATCACGTGCGCTTTTTTGCCGTGGGATGTGACTGCGGTCAACACACGCCCGACATCCGCTGGGGCGACCACAACACAAAAGCCGATCCCCATGTTGTAGACGAAAAACATCTCCTCATCGCTCACTCTTCCGTGTTTCTGGATAAGCGAGAAAATTGGGTGTGGGTCGGGTAGCTGATCGAGCATATAACCGACCCGGGATAGCACGCGTGTCAAATTCAAAAACCCGTCACTTGTAATGTGCGTCAGCGCCTTCACGGGTATCTTCTGATCGAGGAGGTCGCGAACTTCTGGTACATAAATGTGTGTCGGCCTTAGTAGCTCCTCTCCGAGCGTACGATCCAATTCGCCGACGGTGGAGCCGACGGAAAACTTTCCTTCAAAAGCCTTGCGCGCCAAACTCATTCCATTACTGTGGATCCCACTGCTTTCAATCCCAACGACTGCGTCGCCCTGTTCGAGATCTTGGCCGACGATGATCTCTTCCAAGTCGACTATGCCGACTGCTGTTCCTACTAAATCAAAAGTATTTCCCCCCTCATGCTCAGCCAACATGTCCGGCAACTGCGCTATTTCGCCGCCGGATATAGAGATATCGGCCTCTTTGGCGCCAGCCGCCAGTCCCACTCCGATCTGTTCCAGCAGCTCCGGATCTGGCCGGCGGACAGCGAGGTAGTCGACAAGCGTTAAAGGTCGTGCGCCCACGCAAATGATGTCGTTGACGTTCATCGCTACGCAGTCGATCCCGATGGTGTCGTATTTTTTCATCATCGTTGCGATGAGTGTCTTGGAGCCCACTCCGTCGGTGGAGACGCACACACCCTGGCCGATGCCAAGATCGATGACGTTTGCGAACTGACCGATGTTAAGCTTTACCGCTCCCAAGCCTTGACTCTTAAAAGTAGGCAGAATCGCGGCGATCAAGCGTTTCAGCCCAACTTCTTGTAAATCCGTATCGACCCCAGATTGAACGTAATCGAGGCCTTGTTGTTTTTTCATGTTCTTCTCAGACCGCTCTAATTTTCTAATTTTCCTAGTTGCTGGGTTCATTCTGGCGTTCCTGGCGTTCGTCCCACCGTTCTGCCTGGCAGAGCAGAGCACGAGATCTCGCCGCTGCATACGCGTTTACGCCCACACAAAAACGGCGAGACTATAGGCCGGAGGCCGTTTCTCTGTCAAAGTTTTATTTGGGTTTGGCTGGTCAGGAAGGTGTGGGATGCAAGACATTTTGGGGGCGCTTATGGGCTCTTATGGTTTATTGGGAATTAAACGTCTCCAAGGCGCATACGAGTTCCCTTATCCGGCCTTGGCGACGAGTTGCGCGATGCGTGCCGATGCGGGCGGATGGGAATCGTGAAAGGCGGAATAGAGGGGATCGGGAGTGAGGGTGCGGGCGTTTCCCCGGTAGAGCTTGACCAAGGCCC
>JBOHHR010000025.1:0-4381 GCA_050725475.1 Gammaproteobacteria bacterium
GATCGTCTTGGTGGTCGTGAATCTCGACCCTCGTCACACTCAAGCGGGGTGGTTGCGGCTGCCGCTCGAGGACCTGGACATCGATCCGGACCGGCCCTATCAGGTCTATGATCTCCTTAGTGATGCCCATTACCTCTGGCACGGCGCGCGCAATTACATTGAGCTCAATCCGAGCATCGTCCCGGCGCACATTTTTCTTGTGCGCCGTCATGTCCGGAGCGAGCAGGACTTCGATTACTTCGTGTAAGTTTACATAAATGGTCGCAATCCCCTCACCCTCCGAGGCCTTGGGAGACGATCCGCTCTGGTACAAGGATGCGGTCATCTATCAGCTGCATGTCAAGGCGTTCTACGACGGCTGCCAGGACGGCGTCGGAGATTTTGCCGGTTTGACGGAGAAGCTCCATTACCTCCACGAGCTCGGCGTCACCGCGATTTGGCTGATGCCGTTTTATCCCTCGCCGATGCGCGACGACGGCTACGACATTGCCGACTACCGCGATGTTCATCCGGCCTATGGCAGCCTTAAGGACTTTCGCACGTTCGTGCGCGAGGCGCATCGCTCGGGTCTGCGCGTGATCACGGAGCTGGTGATCAACCATACCTCGGATCAGCATCCGTGGTTTCAGGCGGCCCGTCGCGCCCGCCCGCAATCCGTCAAGCACAATTTCTATGTTTGGAGCGACAGCGACAAAATATTCCCGGAAACGCGCGTCATCTTCACCGACACGGAAAGCTCCAACTGGGCCTGGGATCCGCTCGCGCGTGGCTATTATTGGCACCGCTTCTTCACTCACCAGCCGGATCTCAATTTCAGCAATCCGCACGTGGTGCGTGCGGTAACTCGGATCATGCGTTTTTGGCTGGATATGGGCGTAGACGGTCTGCGCCTGGACGCCATCCCCTACCTGTGCGTGCGCGAAGGAACCGGCAACGAAAATCTTCCGGAGACCCATGCGGTGATCAAGCAGATGCGAGCGGTCATCGACAACCATTACCGCAATCGGATGTTTCTCGCCGAAGCCAATCAGTGGCCGGAGGACGTGCGGGAATACTTCGGCGAAGGCGATGAATGCCATATGGCCTATCACTTTCCGCTCATGCCGCGTATGTACATGGCGATCGCCCAAGAAGACCGCCATCCCATCGTCGAAATCATGGACCAGACGCCGGAGATCCCTGAGCCTTGCCAGTGGGCGATTTTTTTACGCAACCACGACGAGCTCACCCTCGAGATGGTGACCGATCGCGAGCGCGATTATATGTATCAAGCCTACGCGGCCGATCCCCGAACGCGGGTGAATCTCGGGATCCGCCGCCGGCTCGCCCCGCTCATGGACAACGATCCGGACAAGATCAAGCTCATGAATAGCCTGCTCCTATCCATGCCCGGCACGCCGATCATTTACTACGGGGACGAGATCGGAATGGGAGATAATATTTTCTTGGGCGATCGCAACAGCGTTCGTACCCCGATGCAATGGAGCCCGGATCGCAACGGTGGTTTCTCTCAAGCCGATCCCCAGCGCTTGTACTTGCCGCCGATCATGGATCCTGTGTACGGTTATCAAGCCGTCAATGTCGAGGCGCAGCGGCGCGATCCGTCGTCCTTGCTCAATTGGATGCGGCGTCTGCTCACCGTGCGCAAGGCGCATAAGACCTTCGGGCGCGGCACGCTGGCCTTCTCCTATCCGGGAAACCGTAAGATCCTCGCCTATCTTCGCGAGTTGGATGGGGAGACCATCCTGTGTGTGGCCAATCTGGCGCGCTCGGCGCAACCGGTGGAATTGGATCTCGCGGCCTATCAAGGCCGGGTCCCGGTGGAGATGCTCGGGAGGACATCGTTCCCCCCGATCGGCGCTGTGCCTTATCTACTGACCCTGCCCGGCTATGGTTTTTACTGGTTTCATTTGGCCGAAGAGGCCGAAGCGCCCCCTTGGCACAAGGATCTGGTCCCGCCCCATGAGCTTTCGGTCATGGTGCTATTTTCCGGCTGGCGCAGCTTCTTTCCGGAACAGGTGGAGCCCGCGCGACGGGCGATGGCTGAGAAGCTGCGTGGCGCTTTGGAACGGGAGATCCTTCCCGGTTTCATCGCCGGCCAACGCTGGTTCGCGGCGAAGGCGGAACACATCGAGCGGGTCGAAGTGCGCGAGTACGCACATTGGTCGAAAGACCGGGATCATTGGCTCCTCACT
Organism: Gammaproteobacteria bacterium; assembly: GCA_050725475.1. Taxonomy (GTDB): domain Bacteria; phylum Pseudomonadota; class Gammaproteobacteria; order JBOHHR01; family JBOHHR01; genus JBOHHR01. The sequence continues at coordinate 2,196 of JBOHHR010000025.1, forward strand.
CGGATCGATGTCCATCTCCCCGGCCTTGCGCCGCAGAGCTATTTTTTGCCGCTGGCCATCGCTTGGGAAACCGAAGAGCAAGGACCCGCGCTTGCGCCCTACGTGCTGGCTAAGGTCCGCCAGCAAGCCCGCATCGGAATGTTGTGCGATGCGCTGGCCGATCCCGCTTTTTGCGAAGCTCTGGTCGCCGCGATGGGCCAGAATGTCGAGCTGCCTTGGGATCAAGGGCGCCTCAGGTTCTCGTGCACTACGGCCTACGCAGTGCTCGCCGGGGACGCGGCCTTGCGCGAGATCAGGCTCCCGGCCATGGCTGGGAGCAACACCACCGCGATCTTAGGGGAACGGTTGTTCTTGAAGGTCTACCGCCGCCTGCAAAGCGGTACCAACATGGAGCGCGAGATCGGACGCTTTCTCACCGAGGTCTCCCCGTTTGCTCATGTGGCTCCGCTGGCGGGTGCGGTGGAGTACCAGGATGCCGATGGGAAAAGCTATACCCTTGGCTTATTGCAGGGCGCGGTCGCCAATCAAGGAGACGCCTGGACCTACACGCTCGATTATCTGCAGCGTTATCTCGGGGGCGCTCGATTACAAGCTCCCGAAACGGCCGCTGTCCAGGCTGAGGAAATTCACGGTCCGTATTTGTTGATGATGTCCACTTTGGGACGCCGGACCGGCGAGCTGCACCAGGCGCTCGCAAAACCGAGCGGCGATAGTGCCTTCGATCCGGAACCGATTAAGCGCCCGCATGTCCGCGCTTGGGGCGCGCGCGTTCGCGCCGACCTCCTCACTACGCTCAAGCTGCTGCGACGGCATCGCGCGCTCGTACCCGAATCGTTACACCTCGAGTGCGGCTTGCTTTTCGAGGCTCGAAAACGGCTGGTCGATCACATCGCGAGTTTGGCGGGTAGCGTTCCAAGCGCCGTCAAGACCCGCTATCACGGCGATTACCATCTCGGGCAAGTGCTGGTGGCGGAGAACGACCTCATCATCGTCGATTTCGAGGGTGAGCCGGCGCGCCCGCTCGAGGAGCGGCGGGCCAAGCACTCGCCGATGCGCGATGTAGCGGGTATGTTGCGCTCGTTCAACTACGCCGCGCAAGCGGTGCTCAAGCGCCTCGCGGCGGATGATGGCGCGGACACGGGTCTGCTGGGCCGCCTGGTTGAGGTCTGGGAACGGAGCGTGAACGACGCATTCTTAGCGGGATATAAAGCCGCAATGGAGGGTTGCCCCTCGTATCCCAATGTTTCTGAGCACGGGGATGCCTTGATCGAGCTCTTTACGGTGGAGAAAGTTCTCTATGAGCTCCGCTACGAGCTTGAGAACCGGCCCGAGTGGATCGATATTCCGCTACGTGGTTTACTCAGACTGGTGCGCGACGATGCTAGGGAGGTATCGAAAGCACTTGAGCTTCATGAGCAGTAGCAATCGCAATGCGCGTACCTGGGCGCGAGCGCGTGGATCGCGCACTCGACGCTATCAAACACGTGCGTCTTGCCTTCTAGGATGACTTCAAAGGTCTTGTCGTACTCGTTACGACAGACTTCACATGTTTGTGAATGGCGCTTCCGGTCTGCAGATAATCCACTGTGGGCGCCACGTAGCGGGGTCCACTCAACCGGTTCTGCCATGAGGGGCCGATCTTGTCTGCAGCGCAGTCTCTAAGCATGTTAATAAAACCGCGCCGCCACGCCGTAATATCATTTTTCCTGAGCACTTGCATGTTGCTTTCCCAACGCCGCCTGCGTTCGTGCATAGGCATCTCTATGGCTTTCGCGATACCCTCCGCCATGTTCTCGATGTCGTAGGGATTGACCAGTATTGCATCCTTCAATTCACGCGCAGCCCCGGCAAACGTGGATAACACCAAAGCCCCTGGATCATCGGGGTTTTGTGCGGCGGTGAATTCTTTTGCCACCAAATTCATGCCGTCCCGCAGCGAGGTGATCACAGCAATCCCGCTTAAGGCAAGAACCCAAGCACGGTGGATCGGGCAAATCCCTTATTGATGTAACGCAATGGCACCCAGTCGTAATCCGAGTAGCGGCCGTTTATCTCTCCAGCCAGGGCTTCTAGGGAACGGCGCAGCGCTTGGTACTGCGGCACATCGGCTCGCGAGGGCTCGGCGATTTGCATGAATACGACGTGTCTGTGGTAATGGGGGTGGCGCTCTAACAGGCGTTCGTAAG
>JBOHHR010000026.1:0-13249 GCA_050725475.1 Gammaproteobacteria bacterium
GCGGATTTCCTCGCCGGCGTTGGCAAGGGCTCGCGCAAGGTCAACTATAGGCTTCGCGACTGGGGCGTTTCCCGGCAGCGCTATTGGGGCTGTCCTATTCCCATCATCAATTGCGCGCAATGCGGCGAAGTGCCCGTGCCGGAGGGCGATCTGCCCGTGGTATTGCCCGAGGACGTAGCCTTCGAGGGGGTGGGATCGCCATTGCAACGGATGCCGGAATTCTACCGCACCGTGTGCCCGCGCTGTGGCGGGCCTGCCGAGCGCGAGACCGACACCTTCGACACCTTTTTTGAATCGTCCTGGTATTACGCGCGCTATTGCTGTGCGGACAACAAAGACGCGATGCTCGATCAGCGAGCCGATTATTGGCTGCCGGTTGATCAGTATATCGGGGGTATCGAGCACGCGGTGTTGCATTTGCTTTATGCGCGGTTTTTTCACCGCTTGCTGCGCGACCAAGGATTGGTCGGCTGTGAGGAGCCGTTTACCCGCTTGCTCACCCAGGGGATGGTGTTGAAGGATGGGGCCAAGATGTCGAAGTCCAAGCGCAACACGGTCGATCCCCAAGCGCTAATCGACAAATACGGCGCCGATACGGTGCGCTTGTTTGTAATGTTCGCGGCACCGCCCGAGCAAAGCCTGGAGTGGTCCGATACCGCTGTCGAGGGGGCTTATCGATTCTTGCGCAAGCTGTGGAAGATGACGGCCACCCATGTTTCGCAGCCCAGGGTGACGGGTGAAGAAGTAACGGCTCTCCTCGCACCGGCAGAGCAGGCGCTCAAGCGCAAGGTACATCAAACGATTGCCAAGGTAGAAGATGATATGGGACGGCGTTACACGTTTAATACCGCCATTGCTGCGGTCATGGAGCTGTGCAACGCCTTGGCCGAGGCGCAAGGCCAAGGGCTGCAAAATCGTTCCCTCATGCACGAGGGCTTGGAGACGGTGGTGCTGTTGTTATCGCCCATCGTGCCGCATATCACCGAGGCGATGTGGCAGGCTTTGGGCCACAGCGGGTTTATTGCCGATGCACCGTGGCCTGGCGTCGATACCGAGGCCTTGGTGTGTGATACCATACCAATCGTGGTGCAAGTCAACGGTAAAAAACGTGCGGTGGTCGACGTCGCAGCGGATGCTGAGGACGAGCAGGTAACAGCGGCTGCCTTATCGGAGGACAATATCAGACGGTTTGTCGAAGGGAAACAGGTGCGAAAATGCGTGGTGGTTCGCCGGCGTCTGGTCAACATCGTAGTGGGGTGAACCGGCGATTGCCTATTGAATGCCTCCAGGAGCGTCTTCCCGGGGCCCTGCTCATAGTGTTGCTCGCCGGCTGCGGCTATCACTTACGCGGTTCAGAGGAGGCTTACCGCCTTCAGCTATCCAAAATTTACGTGAGCTCACAGGGGGCCGGGACGCTGGCGGCCGCCCTGACCAGCAAACTTCAGGAAAGCGGGGTGACGGTGACCGGCACCCCCGCCGAAGCACAGGCCGTTATCGTGGTGAGCAATGAAGTCTACGATCGTCGGGTTTTGTCGGTGGACCAGAATACAGGCAAGGTGTTGGAATACGAGCTGGGCTACGAAGCCGGATTGACCATAACCGATCCCGGTGGCCGCACCCTTCTGGAACCGCAGCCGATCAGCTTGATCCGGGACATCACCTTTGACCCCCAGGCCGTTTTGGGTCAGGCTGAGGAAGAGCAGGCGGTACGCAACGACATGCAGCAAGACGCCGCTCAGTCGGTGATGTTTCGCTTGCAAGCGGTTGCTTCCAAAAAATAACGCGCCGAACGATGCGACTGCGGCCGGATCAACTCCCTTCCCACCTACAGAAGCACGGACTCAAGCCCGTGTACCTGATAAGCGGTGATGAGCCCTTGCAGGTGTTGGAAGCGAGCGACGCCGTGCGCCGCGCGGCGCGGGAGCATGGGATCGCGGAGCGCGTGGTTTTGGAAGTCGATCCCGGTTTTGAGTGGGCCACCCTCGCTTATCATGGGGACAGCCTGTCGCTTTTCGCAACCCGCCGGCTGATCGAATTGCGGCTGGGGGAGCGCAAACCCGGACGAGAGGGCGAACGAGCCTTGCAAGCGTTCTGTGAGCGCCAAGCGAAGAGCGACGTGTTCCTGGTGACCCTGAGCAAGCTGGACACAAGCACCCAGCAAGGCGCGTGGTTTAAAACGATAGAAGCCAGGGGTATTATCGTGCAAGCGTGGCCGGTGCCGGTGAAGGATCTGCCGCACTGGATAACAAAGCGGCTGGCCGCAAAAGGAGTGCACGTGACCCCGGACGCGGCCGAACTGATCGCCCAGCGCGTAGAGGGGAACCTATTGGCAGCCAGTCAGGAGTTGGAGACCCTCGTTCTATCAGGCACCGGCAAGCCCATCGGTGTGGAAGAGGCCCTGGCCGTGGTAAGCGATTGCGGTCGCTATAATGTGTTTGAATTGGCGGACAGCGCCGTTGCGGGAAACGCGAAGCGGAGCTTACGGATCTTGCGCGGTTTGCGCGATGAAGGTGCGGAGCCTTTATTAATAAACTGGGCCTTGGCTCGCGAGTTACGCGTGCTGTGCCGACTGTGCGCCGCTAGCGCCAGAGGCAGGTCGACGGATCAGCTTCTTCAGGAAAATCAACTGCGCCGCAATAAGATCCCAGGCCTTAAGCAAGCGCTGCGACGGCATACGCTTATTGGCTTGCGCGGACTCTTGCTTAAAGCGGGTGATACGGAACGGGTGATTAAGGGGGTTAGTGCAGGAGATCCCTGGGTGGAGATCACATGGCTCGTCTTAGGCCTTGCGCGGCCCGGCATACCGCAACCGATGCTCTGAGATGGACGCGTTTGACGTAAAGACCTACGTGCAAGGGCTGGGCGAACGCGCCAGAGCGGCGGCTGGCGTGATGGCACGCACACCCACGGCGGCCAAGAATCTAGCCCTGTTGCGCATCGCCGAGATCATCGACAAACGGGCAGGCAGTTTGTTGGCTTCCAATGAGCGCGATCTGCAAGCGAGTGTGGATCTGGACGCCCCTTTGCGGGATCGCTTGGCGCTCAACGCGTTGCGCATCGCCGACATGGTCGATGGCCTGCGTCACGTCGCGGCACTGGCGGATCCCATTGGGCAGATCTCCGATTTGCGATATCAGCCTTCCGGGATCCAAGTCGGCACCATGCGCGTGCCGCTGGGCGTAGTGGGAATCATCTATGAATCGCGTCCCAACGTCACCGCAGACGTGGCGGCGCTGACCTTGAAGTCGGGCAATGCCGTTATCCTGCGGGGTGGCTCTGAGGCGATGCACTCGAATTTGGCCATCACAGAATGCATACACGAGGGCTTAATGAAAGCTGGATTGCCTGAAGACGCCGTGCAGTTGGTAGAAACCAGCGATAGGGCAGCCGTGGGCGAGCTATTGCGCATGAAGGAGCACGTGGACGTGATCGTGCCGCGCGGCGGCAAGGGCCTGATCCAGCGCGTTAGCCAAGAGGCTCTGATGCCGGTGCTCAAGCACCTGGATGGTGTGTGCCATGTATATGTCGATGACCGAGCGGATTTGGACAAAGCCATCGCCGTGGCGTTTAACGCCAAAACCCAGCGCTATGCTACCTGCAACACCATGGAAACCCTGCTCATCGCGCGCTCCGTGGCAAAAGCGATGCTAGAGCGCTTGGCGCCAAAGTATCGAGAGGCAGGGGTTGAGCTTCGCGGTTGCGAGCAGACGCGGGCGCTGGTCCCCGGCGTGTTGGCAGCGACGGAGCAGGACTGGTTTGAGGAATACTTAGCGCCTATCCTTGCGATCCGCGTGGTGGAAGGGTTGGATGAGGCAATTATCCATATCAATCACTATGGATCGCATCACACCGACGCCATCGTGACCGAAGACTTCAGCCGCGCCCGCCGCTTTTTGACCGAAGTCGACTCCGGCTCGGTGATGGTGAACGCTTCCACCCGTTTTGCCGATGGCTACGAGTACGGATTAGGGGCGGAGATCGGGATCAGCACCGACAAGTTTCACGCCCGTGGTCCGGTCGGCCTGGAAGGGCTGACCTCAACAAAATTCGTCGTGCTGGGAGATGGCCATATCAGGACATGAGCAACGACTCGCTGTCGCTCGATCGAAAGCGTGAGCACCCTCGGCATTTTGGGGGGAACCTTCGATCCGGTCCACAATGGTCATTTGCGGCTGGCAATCGAAGTGCGCGAAGCGCTTGCGCTGCCAGAGGTGCGTGTGATCCCCTTGCGGCACCCGCCGCACAGGCCGACACCGGCCGCATCCGCCCCACAGCGGCTCGCCATGCTGGAAGCGGCCATCCACAACGAGCCTTTTATGCGTCTGGACCGGCGCGAGTTGAAGCGCGAGGGCCCGTCCTATACCGTCGATACGTTGATCTCATTGCGCGCGGAGTTGGGCACGACGCCGTTTTGCCTGATCCTGGGCATGGATGCTTTCCAAGCGCTGACTGCTTGGCACCGTTGGGAGGCCGTGCTTGACCTCACGCATATCGTGGTGGCTACAAGGCTCGAAGTCTCCCAAAACGTACCGGGTGAGCTTCGCGCCGCGATGGGTTCTCGGCTGGTCGAGGATCCGCGAGTGCTGAGCGAGTCTCCTGCGGGCAAAATTTTGTTTCAACACGTCCCCATACTGGATATATCCTCAAGCCGCATCAGGGCGGCAGTAAAACAGGGCCGCAGCGTACGCTACTTGGTCCCGGATGAGGTGCTGCGTCTGATCGCGAAACACCGTCTCTATCATGCACGCTGAGCGGCTAACGCACGTTGTGGTCTCCGCGCTGGAGGAGGTGAAGGCGCAGGACGTACGAGTGCTCGATGTGCGTGGAGTAAGCGCGTTCACCGATTTCATGATCATCGCCACCGGCCGTTCGGACCGACAGGTGCGCGCGCTGGCGGATAAAGTCGTGATAGAAGCGAAAAAGGAGGGTGTGACGCCACTGGGTGTGGAAGGCAAAGCGCAAGCGGAATGGATCTTGATCGATTTAGCCGATGTCGTGGTGCATGCCATGCAGCCGGCGACACGGGATTTCTACCAGATCGAGAAGCTTTGGGCCGATGCGGAGTGCTTGGTGGCGGGAGTGGAGTAAGCCGAACAAGCTCTTAGGACCTATCTTGCAGACTATTGGGACTGCGTTTGATGAAATCATGCGCTGCCGTTTGTCCGCTCTTGTGGTTGAGAAAAGGGCGCCTCACTTTCGTGCTAATCTTGAGATAGATTCCCTAACCGAGACGCGGAGTGAACACAATGAAGCAAAGCTGGTGGATGTTGGTCTGGGCGTTTGCGCTGTCCTCACAAAGCATGGGGGCTGGGATCTATAAATGGGTGGACGAACAAGGGAATGTGCAGTACACACAAACTCCCCCGCCGGACAAACCGGCGACGCGCTTTGAGACCCGTCCGGAACCCGTAGATACTGAGGGCGCCTTGGAGAAATTGAAGCAGCAAAAAGATAAGTCGGACGCTTTCTTTAAGGAGCGCGATACCCAGGCAAAGGAGCAGGAGAAATCCGAGCAAGAGGCCGCCCAGCGTAGTGAGAATTGCGCCCGCGCGCGGGAGAATCTTAAAAAGCTTGAGACCACCAACCGCCTCTTTCGCACGAACGAACAAGGCGAACGCGTTAAGATGACTGATGAAGATCGACAGGCCGGTATGTCCACGGCGAAATCTCAAATAGAGGAGTTCTGCACGGAGAAAGCGGCAACGAAATGAATTCATTTAGGCTTTCCTGCCGCAGCGAACTGCATGCGAATATCTGAGCTCCTGCTCCCTACCCTAAGAGAATCGCCCGCAGATGCTGAGATCGCCAGCCATCGGCTGATGCTGCGCGCGGGCTTGGTCCGCCAAACCGCCTCCGGGATCTATTCTTGGCTCCCACTAGGGTTGCGGGTGCTGCGCAAGGTCGAGCGCATCATCCGCGAAGAGATGGACAAGGCGGGAGCGCAAGAGGTGTTGTTGCCTGGGGTTCAGCCCGCCGAGCTGTGGCAGGAGTCCGGACGCTGGGACGCCTACGGTCCCGAGTTGCTGCGGCTGCATGATCGCCATCAGCGCCCTTTTTGCCTGGGGCCCACCCATGAAGAGGTTATCACCGATTTGATCCGTAATGAGATCCGCAGTTACAAGCAACTTCCGGCGAATTTCTACCAGATCCAAACCAAGTTCAGAGACGAGGTGCGACCGCGCTTCGGGATCTTGCGCGCCAGGGAGTTCCTGATGAAGGATGCCTATTCCTTCCATTTGAACGAGGCTTCGCTGCAACAGACTTACGACCGCATGTACCAGGCCTATGACAGCATCTTTCGGCGCATGGGGCTGGACTTCCGCGCCGTACAAGCAGACAGCGGTAACATCGGCGGCAAGACCTCGCATGAGTTCCATGTATTGGCGGATTCCGGCGAGGATCGGATCGCCTTCAGCACGAGGGGCGAGTTCGCGGCCAACGTGGAGTTAGTGCCGGTGCCGCCGCCCCCGAGCGAGAGGCCCGCACCCCGTGACGAGATGAGCACCGTTGACACCCCAGGGCAGCCCAGCATAGAGGACATAAGCCGTTTTTTGGGTATTCCGCCCGAACGCTGCCTTAAGACATTAATAGTGGAAGCGAAAGACGGCGGGCTCGTAGCCCTCGTGTTGCGTGGGGACCATGAATTAAACGCCGTTAAAGCCCAGAGACTGCCTCAAGTCGCCCGCCCGTTGCGTTTCGCCGATAGCAGCCAGATCCGGGCCGCGGTCGGTTGCGACGTGGGATCGATTGGCCCGCTCGGCCTGTCGATACCGATGGTGGCCGACCAATCGGCGGCCAAGCTCGCGGATTTCGTATGTGGCGCAAACCAAGACCGCAAACACTACAAGGGGGTAAACTGGGGACGAGACGTCGCTGAACCCGAGACGGCCGATCTGCGCAACGCGGTCGAGGGTGACCCCAGCCCGGACGGAACGGGACCGCTGAAAATCGCCCGCGGCATAGAGGTCGGACATATTTTCCAACTGGGGCAAAAATACAGCCGCGCGATGCGAGCGATTTGCCTGGACGAAAAGGGTGAGGCGATCACCCTGAGCATGGGTTGTTATGGGATCGGTGTTTCGCGGCTGGTGGCCGCGGCCATAGAACAACATCACGACGACAGGGGCATCATCTGGCCTCAGAGCATCGCCCCGTTCCAGGTCGCTCTGGCGCCGATCACCATGCACAAGTCACAGCGCTTACAAAAAGCCGTGTCCGATCTGTACCAAGAGCTTAGGGCCGCAGGCCTGGAGGTGCTTTGGTATGACCGCGGGGAGAGAGCTGGGGTGATGTTCGCCGATCTCGATCTCATCGGGATCCCGCATCGGTTTGTGCTAAGCGATCGCGGGCTCGATGAAGGGCGATTGGAGTACAAAGGCCGCCGCGATCAAGAGATACAATACCTACCTATGGAGCGAGCGCTCGGTTTCATCCAGGAGCAGGCAAAAATCGTTCGCCCGTGATCTTCTCGCAAACCTCTACGCCGGAACGCATGGCGTCCTCGTGGAAGCCGAATCCGGAATAAGATCCGCAGAAATAGGTGTGCCCATTGTCATTCAGCAGATGCAGTTTCTTCTGCGCTTTGATCGCTTGGAGATCGAAAATCGGATGCTCGTATTCGAACACCTTAAGGATTTTCTCCGGGTCGAGGCGAGAGCTGTCGTTGATGGTTACGAAATAATCGGTCTTAGTGGAGACGCGCTGGAGGGTGTTCATATGATAGGTAAAGGACGCGCGCAAGATGCTCTTGTCATCGCGGTCCACAAGATAATTCCAAGCCGCCCAGTGGCGCCGCTTTTTCGGCATGATGGACACATCCGTGTGGACCACGGCTTGGGTGGGGTGATAGCGAAATTTGCCTAAGATCGCTTGCTCTTGAGGTGAAGGATCGGCAAGCAGCCCGAGCGCCTGATCCGCATGGCAGGCGAGGATCACGCGCTCGCAAGTGTGGATGTTGCTTTGTGCGTCTTCGAGGAGAATTGTTCCCTTGTCCCGATAAACGCGCGTGATGGGGCGGTGGGTCGTGATGCGCTCCGGAAAAGGAGCGATCAGCCGTTTGACGTAGGATTGACTCCCGTTGATCACGGTGCGCCAGTGCTTGTTTCCCAAGATCCCTTGTAAAGCGCCGTGGTTGTGCAGGAACTTGATAAGGGCTAACACCGGATAGTCCATCATCGTATCCGGGGGTATGGACCACGTCACGGCGATCAGCGGCACCAGAAAGTGATTTAAAAACTCGTCGCTGTATCCTCGTTCTTTAAGGTATTCCCTTATGGTTAACTGGTGGAACCGATCCTGTTCTAACACCTCCTTCGCCTGGCGGTGGAAACGGGCCATTTGCCAAAGCATGCGCAAGAAACTCGGCCTGACGAGGTTATGGAAGTCGCAGAAACAATAGCTCAATCCGCGGGTGACATACTCCAGTTTGGCCGGCAGGATCTGAAAACCGAAACTCATCGCGCAGCGCATGCTGGGCACTTCGATCTCATCCAGCAGTCGGCAGAAGACCGGATACGCGACGTTATTGAAAATCACGAATGCGGTATCGAGGCAAACGGTTTCTTCGCCTTCGCTCAAGGTAAACGTGTTTGCATGGCCGCCGATATAATCGTTCTTCTCATATAGGTGGATGTCGTAACGCGGGTGCAGTAAATGACCGCACACCATCCCCGCGGCTCCCGTTCCTATGATGGCGATCCGCTCTTTGCGCATGATTGCTTTCGTTGTTGCAGAAAACGATTGCTCTCCCCGACGGCTCCGCGGTCGATCTGAATACGGTTCCCTAAGTCCGACAGGCTCCTAGCTTGGCCAGCAGAGGTAATCCCCGTAGGTGTGGTAATCGTGGTCCCTGAGCGGCAACCCCATGGTGGTCTCCTGGACGTGGAATTGTGTGTAGCTCATGAAACCACAATACCAAAAAATTTGCATCCGACGTGGCGTCATTTACACCCTCATCCGTTATAGAAGGGAGGTCTCTTCCCTTGCGTCCTATTACCCGTAGACTTCGGGCGAATCGACTGGAATGCTCGCCTCCCCCACAGGGAGCGCAGGGGCCTGCTCAGGATCTCTCGCAGGCTCTCTCTTGGTATAATCTAAGGCGTTGACAGTTTATGAACTCTGGAGGAGGTGCTCTCATGAACGCAGTCCTATCCTATTCCCTGACCCAACCGGTCGACCGATTTATCAGCACGACGAAAAAGTTACTCATAGACGGTGCGTGGGTGCCGGCGGCCTCCGGCAGGACCTTTCCAGTCTACAATCCCGCGACGGGCGAGGTCATTGCCCAGGTCGCGGAGGGCGACGGTGAGGACATCGACCGCGCTGTAAAAGCGGCCCGGCGCGCCTTTGAATCGGGCCCGTGGCCCGCGATGAGCCCTACGCAGCGCAGTAAGCTGATCTGGCGGATCGGCGATCTGATCCTCGATCATCTCGACGAATTTGCCGAGCTCGAGTCGCTGGACAACGGCAAGCCGTTTGCCGTCGCCAAGGTAGCCGACGTGCCGCTGGCGGCCGATATGTTCCATTACATGGCCGGTTGGGCTACCAAGCACCACGGGGTCACGATCCCGCTTTCGGTCCTGTATACGCCTGGGGTCCAGTATCACAGCTACACCCGTCCGGAACCGGTCGGCGTCGTCGGCCAGATCATCCCCTGGAACTTCCCCTTGCTCATGGCGGCTTGGAAGCTGGCGCCCGCCTTGACCACCGGCTGTACAGTGGTGCTAAAGGTCGCGGAAGAAACGCCCTTAACCGCTCTCAGGCTCGGTGAGCTGCTGCTCGAGGTGTTGTTACCCAAGGGCGTAGTCAATATCGTTACCGGCTTCGGTGAGACAGCCGGAGCGGCGCTTGCGGCGCATTTGGACGTCGATAAGGTCGCCTTTACCGGCTCGACCGAAGTCGGTCGGCTCATCGTCCGCGCGGCGGCCAATGATCTCAAGAAAGTCTCGCTGGAGCTGGGCGGAAAATCGCCCAATATCATCCTCAAGGATGCAGACTTAGAGGTCGCCATTCCGGGCGCGGCCAGCGCCATCTTTTTCAACCACGGCCAGTGTTGCTGCGCCGGTTCACGCTTATACGTCGAGCAGGGCGTCTTCGACCAGGTGGTGGACGGCGTGGCCGAGGCGGCTAAGAGCATTACGGTCGGCCCGGGTCTTGACCCTGAAACCGAGATGGGGCCGATGGTTTCCGAGGTCCAGCGTAACCGGGTCTGGGGTTACCTCGAGTCGGGTTTCAAAGAAGGTGCGCACGCCGTTGTCGGCGGAAAAGTAAAGGAGGGTAGCGGTTATTTTGTTGAGCCCACCGTTTTGGTCGATACCAAGCCGGAAATGAAGGTGATCCGAGAAGAGATCTTTGGGCCGGTGGTCACCGCCATGCCGTTTAAAGAACTTGATGATCGCCTCATAGCCCAAGCCAATGCCACCATTTATGGCCTGGCGGCCGGGATCTGGACCCGCGATTTGAGCAAGGCACATGGGTTGGCCGCGCAACTCAAGGCCGGCACGGTGTGGATCAATTGCTATAACGTTTTCGACTCGGCTTTGCCGTTTGGCGGTTACAAGCAGTCGGGCTGGGGCCGTGAGATGGGTGAAGCGGTGCTGGAGCATTACACCGAAACCAAGGCGGTAACGATCAAGCTCTAGATCCAACGGTCGCGGACTCGGGCCGAGTGTCGAAAGCAATCCCAGGAATGCGCAGCCATTTGGGTTTTCTGGTGCTCGCTCTGCCGTTCTACGTCGGCGGCGGCGCGCAGCAACGTAATTGGCCTAGATCGGACCTTGGAAACTGAGCTCGGATTGGGCGTTGGCCTTGGTTATGGCCATTGGGGATGGGTGTTCTTCAACGCGCTTAGTTGGCTCCTGGTCAGCTTTTTCCTGCTGCGGCCCCGCGTTCTTCGGGAACAACTGGCGTGGTTGCTGTTCGCCCTGTTCCTTATCGACGAGTTCGTCGAGCTCTACGGCACACCGCTTACGCTGAGCGTGTTCTCGCGTTGGGTGGCCGAGTATCCAAGGAGCGACCAATTGGCGCATCGAGCGGGGGATCTCTGGCGCATCTTATTCGGCGAAGGGGAACAACCGGCTACCTTCGACTTCTATCACATCGGGGGCGGGATCATGATTTTTTCCGCGCTTGCGGTTTTGGCGTTAGCCTGGCGGATACTAAAAACAGCCCAAGGTAACAACATGCCCGCGACCTTATGGCCTTATGCCACCGTTCGGCACCCGCAGTACGTGGCGTTGATTGTCATCATGGCAGGATTTATAGTCCAAGGTCCGACTTTCCCGACCTTATTGCTGTTTCCTTTAATCAGCTATCTTTACCTGCGCTTAGCGCGGATAGAAGAAAGGGAAGTCACGGCCAGGTTCGGTGATGCCTACCGGCGATATGCAGCGCGTACACCGCGCTTTATTCCTGACAGCAAACGCCGCCAGCGCGTATAAGACGAGAGAACGGATTGTACGACGTTCTAGGAGCAGGAGCTTGTCGGACTTAGGGAGCCGTAGCGAGGCGCGTGGGACATCGAGGACAGATTTTCGATCATTTGAGGCGAATAGTGGTAACTATTTAACGAAAATGATCGAAACTATGGACCGATTTCCCACCGCCGTAGTAGGCTCTTCCTAAAAGTCCGACAGGCCCCTAGTTCTGAACGCTCCCCTAGTGCTACTGCTCAGATCCATCAAAATAAGGCAGGCAGAGCGCGAGCCATGGTCAAACTGCGTGGCATTCCTGGGTAGCGTGTGATTGAATAGTAGTATAGATCCGAAAAATCTGGTTTAGCAGTAACTTGAGTGATATGAATCCTCGCAAGCTTGGTTGCCTTACGGTGACGGTCGCTATGTGTACCTGTGATGGTACCAATCCCCGAATGAGTGAAACAGGTGGGCAGCGTTGCTTGCGATTGCGGGCGGCCGCGTGGTTGCTATTGTGGGGAGTTTTTTGCCAGACCCCAGCTTTCGGTAAGGCCGATCTTGAGCCGAGCAGCGCTCAAATTCGCGCCACGGAACTGGTGTTGGAGCTGATGGAAGAGCACCACTATAAGCGCATATCCTTAGACGATACATTGTCGTCCAAGATACTGGATAGTTACTTAGTGACCTTGGACCCTAACAAAAGTTATCTGGTGGCAAGCGACGTAGCGCGATTTGAGCAGTGGCGCCAGCGTTTGGACGACAGCCTAAAGCAAGGGGATCTGCTTCCGGCTTTCTCCATGTTCAACGCGTTTCGTCGGCGCGTGCAAGAGCGGGTGCGCTTCGCCATCCAACTATTGGACGGATCTTTTGATTTTAGCGTGGACGAGGACTACGAGCTGGATCGCAGCAAGCAGCCTTGGGCCGAAAACGCGGCGGCACTCGACGAGATTTGGCGCAAACGGGTGAAAAACGATGTATTAAGTCTGAAGCTCGCGGGCAAGATCGAAGCCGACATAAAGCGCACGCTACGACAACGTTATGAAGATTTAGCACGGCGTACAGGGCAGCTGAATGCGGAAGACATACATCAGTTTTTCATCAACGCGTATACCGCCTCCGTGGAACCGCATACCAGCTACCTTTCGCCACGCGCTTCCGAGAACTTCCTGATTAGCATGAGCTTATCGCTGGAGGGCATCGGGGCCGTTTTGCAAAGTGAGAACGAGTTTACCTTAGTGCGCAAAGTCGTGCCGGGTGGCCCGGCCGATCAGAGCAAGCAATTGCGGCCCGAAGATCGCATCGTGGGAGTGGGCCAGGGAGTCGAGGATCCGATTGTCAACGTGGTAGGGTGGCGTCTTGATGATGTCGTCGATCTCATTCGTGGCCCCAAGGGGACAATCGTTCGTCTTGAGGTTTTGCCGAAAACGAGTGGACTCGAAGGTTCGACAAAGTTGATCACTTTGACGCGAAAGCGTATAGCGCTGGAAGAACAAGCAGCGAAAAGCCACCTTCTTGAAATACCGAAGGAAAAAACCCGAATAGGAATCGTACGCGTGCCTACGTTTTACGTGGATTTCGCAGCCCGCTCCGGGGGCGAGCGGGATTACCGCAGCACCACACGCGATGTCCGCGGGTTGATCGAGAAGCTGATGGCGCAGGGCGTGGAAGGCATTGTGATCGATTTGCGTGGTAATGGCGGAGGCTCTTTGGCCGAAGCCACCTCGCTAACCGGCTTGTTCATTGAGGGGGGCCCTGTGGTGCAGGTCAAAGACGCGAAGGGCCGCATCGAAGTCAATACCGACCCTGTTCCGGGGATCCCGTACACGGGCCCGCTGGCC